>JAITPH010000094.1 GCA_031289515.1 Tannerella sp. | reverse complement strand
AAGCTCGCAATAACGGACTTATTGTACATTATACAATAAGTCTGTCAATCACAAGTGGCAAAGGATACAAGTTCGCGTCGCAATAACGGACTTATTGTACATTATACAATAAGTCCGTTATACAGAACCAATGAGACAAAATTTTCAGTTCAGAATCTTGGAGTACAGTTCGTCGTTGTTTATAATTCTGAGAGCTTCGCGGTAAAAGTTGTCTTCGTCGTTAATAATCTGGTAATACTCGCTCATTTCAAAGAAATCTCGCGCTATTAGAGCCTTTATCTGGAGCGCTATAAGATTTTTCGACTTGTCATACTGTTCTTCTTTGAACTCTATCTTTTCCTCTTCCGCCATGCTTAAAAGCTCTTTAAGAATCTCTTCCGTCACAATGAAATTCTTGTTATATGACTTGAAATCACGATATTTCTTACTCATTTGAGCGCGATTCTTGTCTATATAATTCATTGCCAAACGGTTAACAATACCATACCTTACCAATTTGAGGTGATATTCCGTATTGCGGGTAGAATCGATGGGAATAAAGACGTCCGGCATGATGCCTCCGCCACCGTAAACCGTGCGATTAGCGACAAGAGTGTTATATTTCAGAGAATCGGGAAAATGTATGCTGTCGGCATTCATCAGTTCGCCCTTGTTGTAGCGGTCAATCAAGTCATGGTTATATTCGTCCTTGTTACCCTTTTCGTACGGTTTTTGAATACTTCGTCCCGAAGGGGTATAATAGCGTGCTACGGTAAGCCTTATCATAGAGCCGTCGGGCAGTTCTATCGGTCGCTGAACGAGACCTTTTCCGAAAGTACGGCGACCTACTATGATGCCTCTGTCCCAATCCTGAATAGCTCCCGAAACAATTTCGCTTGCCGAAGCCGACGATTCGTCCACAAGAATGATTAGCTTGCCGTTTTCAAAAATGCCGTTTTCTGTCGCTACAGCGTCCGAACGCCGTATCTTGCTACCCTGCGTATAAACTATCAACTTGTCTTTTTCAAGAAATTGATTAGCCAAGGCGCAGGCAATATGCAGGTATCCGCCGCCGTTGCCTTGCAGGTCGAGAATAAGGTTTTTCATGCCTTCCTTGCGGAGTTTTGAAAGAGCCTTTTGAAACTCGTCTATCGAAGAAGCGGCAAAACGGCTCAATCGAATGTAACCGGTCTTATTGTCAGCCATATAAGAAGCATCGATGCTGTAAACCGGAATAACGTCGCGTATAATCTTAAATTCAATCAGATCAGGTATGTTATTGCGTTTCACCCTGATGCGAACTTCAGTACCTTTCTTGCCTTTTATGAGTTTCATTACATCCGTATTAACCATTTTCACGCCCGCTATCAGGGTGTCGTCGACAAAAAGGATACGGTCGCCGGCAAGAAGACCCACTTTTTCGGAAGGTCCGCCCGGTATGACCTGTATGACATACAAAGTATCGGTAAGCATATTGAACTGTATGCCAATGCCGTCGAAATTAGCTTCCAGAGGCTCGTTCATGCGGCGCGTTTCTTCGGCGTCGGTATAAGCGGAGTGGGGGTCTAATTTTTCGAGCATGCTTTGAATAGCTTCCTCGACTATTTTGGCATTGTCCGTATCGTCTACATACAAGTTGGTTATTGCCGAGAAAGCTATTCCCAGCTTATTTATATTTTCTCTTTCCTGAGGGTTTTGAGCGTTAGAATATACGCCCGCAAATGTTAATAACACTAATAATAATACATTTTTTTTCATTGTAAAATGGGAATTAATTTTGATATATCTTTTTTATAATAAATGAGTTCGCGTACAAGGCTTGAGCTGACATGCTGATATTTGGTATCCGCAAACAGAAAAACCGTTTCTATATTAGACATTTTGAGATTTATGTCCGCCATATTCTTTTCGTATTCAAAATCGCTGATATTCCGGATACCGCGCAAAATAAAGTCTACGCCTTCGTCTTTGGCAAAATCGACGGTAAGAGCATCATAAGAAGTAACTGTGATTCTGTTTTCTCCGCAAAAAATACGGTTTATATCATTCAAACGCTCTTCTAAAGTGAAGAGAGTATGCTTTTCATAGTTTACTCCTATTGCGATTATAATTTCGTCCGTAAAGCAGAGCGCTCTCTGGACAAGGGCATAATGTCCGATGGTAAAAGGGTCGAAAGTACCTGTAAATAGAGCCTTTTTTTTCATATTGCGTTCATTAGTTAGCCAAATCTTCTTCTATAACGAGATTGTTTATGATAAAATTCTGCCTGTCCGACGTATTTTTGCCCATATAAAATTCGAGCATTTCCTTTATAACGTCTTCCTTTTTGATTTTCAGAGGGTCGAGGCGCATATCCTTGCCTATGAAATCGCGGAACTCGTCGGGAGAAATTTCGCCGAGACCTTTGAAACGTGTTATTTCGGGATTCTTGCCTATTTCCCTGATGGCAGCCGTTTTTTCATCTTCCGAATAGCAATATATCGTCTTCTGCTTGTTTCTTACTCTAAACAGAGGCGTTTGCAGGATGAACACATGATTTTTCTTCACAAGTTCGGGGAAAAACTGTAAGAAGAACGATATGAGCAGGAGGCGAATGTGCATGCCGTCCACGTCGGCGTCGGTCGCTATGATAACTTTGTTGTATCGCAAGCCTTCGAGACCGTCTTCGATATTGAGGGCAGCCTGAAGCAGATTAAATTCCTCGTTTTCGTAAACGATTTTCTTTGTAAGACCGAAACAGTTCAGAGGCTTTCCGCGCAGGCTGAAAACGGCTTGCAGATTCGGGTCTCTGCTTTTGGTAATAGAGCCGCTTGCAGAAAGACCTTCGGTAATGAAAATACTTGATTTTTGCTTGTCGTTATTTTTGAAATCGTTAAGATGAACGCGGCAGTCGCGCAGTTTTCTGTTGTTTATGCTCGACTTTTTCGCCCTTTCGCGCGCAAGTTTCGTCACTCCGGCAATAGCTTTGCGTTCCTTTTCGGATTCAAGTATTTTTTTGAGCAGTATGTCGGACGTTTCGGGAAACTTATGCAGGTAGTTGTCAAGCTCTTTTTTTATGAAGTCGCCGATAAACTTGCTTATCGACGGACCTTCCTGACTCATGTCTTTAGAGCCTAACTTCGTTTTAGTCTGGCTTTCAAAAACAGGGTCTTCCACCTTGATGCTTATAGCGGCTACCATACCGGCTCTGATGTCGGTATATTCAAAGTTTTTATTGAAATATTCCTTTACAGTGCGGCTCACGGATTCGCGAAAAGCCGTCAGGTGCATGCCGCCCTGCGTCGTATGCTGTCCGTTTACGAAAGAATAGTATTCTTCTCCGTACTGGTTGCAGTGCGTTATAACCACCTCTATATCGGCCCCTTTGAAATGAATAATGGGATACAGTGGCTCGGAAGTCATATTTTCGTTGAGCAAGTCTGCCAGACCGTTTTCCGAATAGAAAGTCTTGCCGTTGAAGTTGATGGTAAGCCCGGAATTGAGGAATACGTAGTTTTTAAGAAGGTTTTCGACAAACTCGTCCCTGTATTCATAGTCTTTAAACAGCTCGGTATCGGGAATAAATGATACCAAAGTGCCGTTCTTTTCCTTTGTAGCCTCGATTTCGGAATCGGATAATATTTTAGCCCGCTGAAATTCGGCTTTTTTACATTCCTTGTCACGATAGCTTTCGATGAGGAAATAGCTGCTGAGCGCGTTAACGGCTTTGATGCCGACGCCGTTCAGACCGACCGACTTTTTGAACGAAATATTATCGTATTTAGCTCCGGTATTCATTGTGCTTGATGCGTCAACGACTTTTTTCAGAGGTATGCCGCGGCCAAAGTCACGCACGGTGACAACGCCGTCCCTGATATTTACCGATATGGTTTTGCCGAATCCCATCATATATTCGTCGATCGAATTGTCAAGCACCTCTTTCAGGAGGACGTAGATGCCGTCGTCGGCGAAAGTTCCGTCTCCAAGTTTGCCTATATACATGCCCGGACGCAGACGGATATGTTCGTCCCATTTGAGAGTTATAATGTTTTCGTAATCGTATGAAATAGCGTCGTCCGGTTTCGCTTTAGAAAAATCTGCCATAATCATCAAATCTGTTTAATAAAAGCTCTTCTTGTTTTATGATGTTCTCTATCAAAATCATTCCATTGAGCCTGAACGGCTATATTTGTTTCGAGTTCGGGGTTGGTTTCGAGAAATTTAGCGCCAAGCCGGTTAAACTGCGGTATCAGGTCACTAAAAAGCAGCGCATTAATACCTTTATTGCGATATTCGGGAAGCACTCCGGTAAGATAGAAATCTATCACTTTGGGCTTTGAATACAAAGACTTTAGCAGATAAATAAAACCGAAGGGAAACATCGAGCCGCCGGCTTTTTTCATTGCGTGCGACAAACTCGGCAATGTGATGCCGAAACCGACGACTTCGTCGTCCGATTCGCGCACAATGAGCGTGATAAGGTCAAGCCGCAGCATTGGAATATACATATTCACGTAATAATCAATTTGCTTGGGCGATAGCGGAGCAAAGCCGTACAGGGGCGAGTATGCGATGTTAAGCGTTTCAAATATCTTGCGCGCATAATTCCATATCTCCTTACGCTTCTTGAATTTGATCACCCTGATGCCGTATTTTTGCTTTACAATCTCGCTTATACGCCGGTATCTTTCAGGTATGCAGTCCGGGACTTTTATGAGGTATTCTTTCCAGTCCCGGTCTTTGACAAATCCCATACGTTCCATTTGTACGCGGTAATAGGGAAAGTTGTAAATAGTCGCCATAGTGCCCATGCGGTCGAATCCTTTTATCAACATGCCTTCATGGTCCATATCGGTAAAGCCCATCGGACCGTGCAGCGCGTTCATGCCTTTATTCTTCGCCCACGAGATAACGGCGTCGAAGAGGGCGTCTACAACGTCGTCGTCGTCTATGAAATCTACGAAGCCGAAGCGGGCATGTCGCTGATTCCATACTCTGTTGCTTTCACGGACTATGATTCCGGCAATGCGACCGGCTATTTTTCCGTCCTTATAGGCGAGAAAATAGATAGCTTCGCAAGTCTCGAAAGCCGGATTTTTGCCTGCGGACAGGGTCATGATCTCCTCGTCTATGAGACTGGGAACATGATAGGGACTATCCTTGTACAAGTCAATGTTGAACTTGACAAATTGCCGTAATTCCCTCTTTTCTATTACTTCTTTAATTCTAATGTTCATGTTTTATGTAGTAATTTGGGTTCCAAAGGTACAAATAATTTACTGATTAAACAAAGATAAAAGTAATTGTTCAATATCATTTTTTATTTGAGCCTGCTTGCAAGAGAAGTTGTTTACCATGATGGCAAGGGCGAATTGACGGTTATTGTCGGTCATGTATCCGGCATAACTGCGAACTCGGCTCATGCTTCCGCTCTTGAGGCGTATTTTGCCTTGCAGGACTGTTCCGTTGAGAGTGCTTCTCACTGTTCCTTCTATTCCGGCGCGGGGTATGGACCGAACAAAAACGTCGGACGACTTCGATTCCGTTGCCATATAAGTCAGTATTTCGCAGAGAAACTTGGCGGTCGTCTTGTCGGTAAGGGCTAATCCGCTGCCGTCGTACATCCATAGCGACGAGGTATTCAGTCCCTTGCCGTTCCAGTAATCGTTCAGCGTCTTTATGCCTTTATCGAAAGAAGACAGTTTTTCGTCGGACTTGTATTTCAGACCGACCGTTTTCAGCAGTGCGTCGGCAAACAGGTTGTTGCTTTCGTGATTTGTTATGCCGACAACTTCTTTCAGCGGCGGAGAATATGTATTTACGATAACTTCGCGGTTTTGCCTGTTCCATTTGTCGCTCTGCGATAATATGCGATGGCACGACGGATTGCCGATGACAGTAATATTTTCTTTTTTAAGCATATTATTAATGTACTGGGCGAGAAACAGCGCCGGTTCGGGAATGTCGCCGCCAAGTCTGTACTCGTGGCGGTTTTCCGGGACTGTGCCGTAGAGATAGCGTTCGTTAGAGTAGGGGAAGCCGATAATATAAGAGCTGTCCTTTGCCGTTTTGGATGTTGTAAGATAGTTGCGGAAAAGGATGGAAGACATGTCGGGGTCGCTTTTTGCTATGTCGGGCTTGCTTTCCGCCTTTCCGGTATTAAGAAAAAGCGAATAGCGGTTGTCGAAAACGTTAAGTCCGTAGCAACCCTGTCCGTAGTTACTGCCGAGGTCTTCGCGCAACCACTTCATGGAGATGCCTTCCGTGTCAAAAATACTTTCGTCGGCTATCACGGCTCCTATGATTTTTCTTATTCCCGCCTTTTTTATCGCCGCGACCCATTCTTTCATCACCGAATCGCGGCCGGTCTTCAAGTCGGCCGAGCCGGTGGTGGGATCGCCGCTTCCGCAGATATAGATATTGCCGTTGAGAACGCTGTCTGTAATCTGTCCGTCGTACATTACGGATGTTTCATACCGGAAATCGCCTTCGAGGATTTCGAGGGCGGTAGCGGTTGTAACGATTTTCATTACCGACGCGGGTATGACTTCCCTGTCGGCGTCGTAACTGCAAATTATCGATCCGTCGCTCATGTTCTTCACCATTATCGAGACGGAAGCTCCGTTCATGTATGGCGAATCGAGAAACCGTCCGATAGCCGGATGTACCTGTTCGATAGCCGGATTCTCCTGCGATTTGACCGGAACGGCAACGAATAAACAGACAACTGTATAAAAAAATAACCTCATATTTTGATGGATAAACGAGTTTAAAAGAATGCAAAGTTATCAGTTATTTTCTTAAAAAGGCATTTCGTCTTGCTTTTTTTTGAAAATATGGCGTACATTTGCACTTTACATCATACAATTATAACTTAAAATGAAGTCAATATGAGAAAAATATTTTTTATTGCAGCGTTAACGGCAAGCGTTACGGTCACGGTTTTTTCGCAGAACAAGCAGGAGAACGGACAGGCTCAAGACATGATGTTTGAGAAACTGGTACTTGACCCGGAGCTTCGGTACGGCAAACTCGATAACGGACTGACGTATTATATCCGTCACAACGAGATGCCCAAAGAACGCGCGGAGTTCTACATCGTCAATAATGTAGGTTCGATGCAGGAAGAAGAAAGTCAGCGCGGACTGGCGCATTTCCTCGAGCACATGGCATTCAACGGCTCGAAGAATTTTCCGTCAAAGACCGGCATACAGGATTATACGGAAAACATCGGCATGCGTTTCGGCGAGAATCTGAATGCCTATACCGGTTTCGACGAGACGGTATACATGTTGATGAACGTACCTGTAACGAGCGAAGGCGTAATCGATTCGTGCCTGCTGATACTTCACGACTGGTCGTCGTTTCTTCTGCTCGAAGACGAGGCTATCGAAAAGGAACGCGGCGTGATACGCGAGGAATGGCGTACGGGCCGGACTGCGCAGATGCGTCTCTGGGAGCAGCAGCTGCCTAAAATGTATCTCGGAAGCAAGTACGGACGGCGTCTTCCGATAGGTAATATAAATGTAATAGATCACTTCGTCGGAGGCGAATTGCGCGACTATTACAGGAAATGGTACCGTCCCGATTTGCAGGCGGTAATCATTGTCGGCGACATAGACGTAGACAAAATCGAGGCAAAGCTGAAAAGTGTCTGTTCCGATATGCCGGCGGCTGCAAACAGAGCGCCGAAAGAGGCGGCCGACGTGCCGGACAACAAGATTCCGCTTATTTCGATAGCGAAGGACAAGGAGATGACCAACACGGTGCTGAGCGTATATTTCAAGCACGACAATACGCCGGAACAGTTGAAAGGGACGATTCTGGATTTCGTAACCGGCTACAGTCAGACGGTCGTATCGCTGATTATGGGCGAGCGCTTTGCGGAAATATTGCAAAAGCCGGACCCGCCGTTTATTGCAGCCCAGACTAACGACGGCGATTATTTTGTTTCAAGGACAAAAGGAGCATGGACGGCCATGGCGGTTGCCGGAGAAGGAGATACGGATCGCGCCATGAAAGCGTTGATTCTGGAGACAAAAAGGGTGATGAGATACGGATTTACGGAGGCGGAATACGACCGCGCGCGCACAAACATTCTGAAAGCCTACGAAACGGCATACAAGGAGCGGGACAAGCACCAGAACAGTTCGTATGCGGAAGAATATATAACACATTTTACGCAGGGCGACTGTACGCCGGGTCTTGAGGCGGAATACAAGATTATACAGCAGATAGCGCCGGGTTTTCCCCTGGAAGGCATAAACCAGTTCGTAAGGAATCTGTTCGGCGACAAGGAGGTTGGGTATAATGTCGTTATCAGCCTCATTTGTCCCGATAAGGAAGGCATTGCAACTCCGACCGAAGAAGATTTGCTGGAAATGTTTCTTGATGCATGCAAGCAAAGCGTAACGGCAAATGCCAATGAAAAGATCAGCGATATTCTGATTGAAAAGTTGCCGGAGCCGGGCAGGATTGTCGGCGAGAGAACGGATACGCTGTTCGGCACGACGGTCTACGAATTGAGTAACGGCGCGCGGGTGGTGTTGAAAATTTCGGACTTGAAGAAAGACGAGATACTGATGAAGGCAACAAGCCCCGGCGGAACGACGATGTTTAAGGATGAAAAGGACATCTGGAATCTGCAGGTGATAAACAATTCCATGTCTCTCGGCGGACTTGGGCAGTTCAGCGAAACAAATCTGGCGAAGGCGCTTGCCGGGAAGAATGTTTCCCACAAGGTAACGCTGGGCAGTTCGAGCGAAAACGTAAGCGGCTCGGCATCGCCGTCGGACTTGAAGACGCTCTTTGAACTGGTATATCTCATATTTACGGAAATGCGCGTCGACGACGGAGCTTATGCTTCGTTTGAATCCCGCGTAAAGGCGCAGTACGAGAATTTCCGGTTGAATCCGTGGACGGCTTTCAGCGATACGCTGTCGGATATCGTTTATGACTACAATCCGCGCAACAGGAGGTTTGTACCCAAGGATTTTGAAAAGGTCGACTATCACCGGACAATAGACATGTATAACGAAAGATTCGGCGACGCTTCCGATTTTGTCTTTACTTTCATCGGAAACATTGAAACGGATTCCATCCGTCCCCTGATAGAACGGTATATTGCGTCGCTGCCGTCGACGGGTCGCAAGGAAAAAGGCGACGAAAGCCAGATAACGCCCTTCCGTCGGGGAACGGCAGTCCGCCATTTCACCCGCGAGATGGAAGTGCCCAAATCTACGGTCGGACTGTGTTACGGAGGCAAGATGGAATACAGTTTGCGGAGCATCGTAATCGGACATCTGCTCAATGAAATACTCGATCTGGTCTATACCGAGAAAGTCCGCGAAGACGAAAGCGCCTCCTACGGCGTTCAGTCGACTGTTGCCGTATACGATTTTCCCGAAGGACGCACGTCGATACAGATATTTTTCGATACCGACCCCGAAAAGGTGGACAGGATACTGGGCATCGTGAAGAACGAGCTGGAAAAGATAGCCGCGGAAGGTCCGCGCGAAACGGATTTGACGAAGAGCCGCGCAAACATCCTGAAGGGACGAAACGAGATAAAGCAGGAGAACAACTACTGGCTGAGCATTATCGACGCCTATTATTTCAGAGGTTTCGACGGTCATACGGAATATGACGGCATCATATCCGGCATTACGCCGGACGACATCCGGGCATTCGTGAAAGAATTTCTCGATCAGGGCAATCTGGTCGAAGTCGTAATGTCGCCGGAGGCGGCTGCTAAATAACAATTGACAATTTATTCGGGTATCCGTCATTGCGGCGGAGGTAACCGTCATTGCGAGGAACGAAGCAATCCAGCGCCCTGTATAGGTCTGGATTGCTTCGGTCCTCGCAAAGACGTCCGTCAATCTCAATCTCAATCCTTTCCGTTCCGCAGGATTTGCAGTGCGCGGTTGTTATTCGCAATGACGAGCCGAGCCAGGCATAAAACATAAAAAAACATAAAAACGGAGGATGCTTTATAACTCATTGCTCTACCGGTACTCTTTATATACGTACTTGCATAAAAAAATCTATATTGGAAAAATACAATTTGATTACGAAGGCATTGTTGAAGCAGGTAGCAGACGGAGATCATGCTGCTTTCAGATCGTTCTACGACACGGTATATCCTGCCGCATATCAGTTTGTGCGGTGTTTCGTGACCGACAGCGAAGACTGCAAGGAAGTAGTGTCCGATGTCTTTTACGCGATTTGGAAGCATAAGAACACGCTCGCGGAGGTGGAAAACCTCAAGTCGTGGCTGTTCATCGTTTGCCGCAACGAAGCGTATCATTTCCTGAAGCAAAAGGAGCGATACGGTTTCGTATCCATCGACGACATGCCGGTCGAACTGCAAATAGACACGGCCGACGCCGAATTTATGGACGAAGAGATGCTCGAAATCTACCGGAATGCCGTCAAGATGTTGCCGGAGCGGTGCAAGCTGATTTTCCTGATGGCAAAGGAAGAGCAGCTGAAATATAGGGAAATCGCCGAAATACTGTCCATTACGGAAGGGACGGTAGCCCAGCAGATGAATATAGCCATCCGCAAAATCACGAATACGGTACGGCAGCAATACGCCGAATCCAGGTATAAAACATAAAAAACAAAAAAAACGGAGGATGCCGTTATAAGGTATTGCTCCGCCGATACTCTTTACGTATGTATGAGCATAAAAAAACAAACCGAAACGATGAACACGGATTCAAAAACAGACAGGGAAAGCGAGATGGAAGCGATTTGCGCCGAAGCATTGCGAGTTGTCAATGCAGTCGGATACCCCGCGGCGACGCAACAGATGAGTGACGGCAGGGAAGAAATTTACGCCCGCGTAGTCCGGAAAATCCATGCGCGAACAGAGCCGAATCACAAGAAGAGACAGCTCTTTCGCCACGTTTGCGCCGCCTGCATCGCCCTGCTGATCGTCTCGACGACGGCATATACGACCTACCGGCTCGGCTTCAGGTCGGGCAACCGGGTCGCCATGCAAAACCCGGTAGAAGTAGCCGCCCCCTACGGCGCCGTCGTCCGAATCACCCTGCCCGACGGCTCGTCGGCGACGCTCAACGGCGGCTCCAGACTGACTTACCCGACGCGGTTTGAAGGCGACAGGCAAGTCCAACTCTCCGGCGAAGGATTCTTCGACGTCGTCAAGGACGAAACAGCGTTTACCGTCAACGCAACCCATATTTCGGCCAGAGTGCTCGGCACCCGCTTCGGATTCAAGGCATACGGCGACGATCCCTATACGGTGCTGACGCTGGAAGAAGGACGCATCAAGGCAATATTGACGGACGACAATGCCGACGAAGGCGTCGTGCTGGATGCCGCACAACAGCTGATTCTGAACAACGAAACCAAGGAAATAAGACGGCAAACCGTGGACGCGCAGGAATATGTTGCGTGGAAAGACGGCATACTTGTCTTCCGCGATTTGACGCTGGGCGAAATAGCCGCCGTCCTCAAACGCCGTTTTGACGTCGATATCCGCATCGCCTCCGGAAGAATCAAAGACGAAAGTTATGTCGCCCGGTTCATGTATCACGAGAATATAGAGCAAATACTCGACAAGCTGTCGTACAGACGCTCGTGGAAATACGCCAGATATGACAATGTGATAGAAATAACAGAAAAATAACCCTTATAAAATGTAATGCCTATGGAAACATAAAAGAAGAAATGTATCGCAAAAAACAGCGTTTTACCCTTGTTAACCGCAAGGACTCGGAAACAGTCTTTCAAAACAGAGGAAAGAACAAGAGATTACAAATAAATTTATTACCAATTAAAAAATAAAAATCAATATGAATAAAAATGATGGCTCCGGTATATTGAGGAGCCGAAAAATTATGAACGTTATGAGAAACATGTTTCTCTTTTGGATATTTGCCGTGTCCGGAATGACGGCAAACCCGGATTATTCGCAAACCGTCCGTTTTGACATAAAACTGAAGAATGTAACCCTGCAAGCCGTCTTTGAGGAAATAGAGCACAATTCGGAGTTTTCGATTATCTACCTGAGCAAAGACGTAGACCTGAAGGAAATAGTTTCCGTACAGGCAGACCGGCAAACCGTTGATGCAATACTGAACGAAGTCCTGAAAAAACAGCAGTTGCAGTATGAGATCAAGGACAAGCACATCATCGTCTACAAACAGGACTCGCCGACAGGCACGGAAAGAACCGTCAGGCAGCAAGCCGGACGACGAATCACCGGGGTTGTAACCGACGAGAATGGCGAACCGATTATCGGTGCGAATGTGGTGGTGAAAGGGACGACGAACGGAACGGTCACCGGTGTGAACGGAGAATTTTCGTTGTCTGTCACCCCTTCTCCCAATAATTTTTTCAAAATAAGCTACATAGGCTACATAACCAAAGAAGTGTCCATAGACGACAACACTCATTTCACCATTACTTTAACGGAAGATTCAAATGCGTTGGATGAAGTGGTGGTCGTCGGCTACGGCACGCAGAAGAAGGTTAACCTGACAGGCGCCGTGACTACGGTTAACTTACAGAGTTTGGAGGCTAAATCAAGACCTATCACTAATGTGGCACAGGCTCTTAACGGCGCTGCTCCCGGTCTTCAGATCATGCAGGGTTCAGGCGAACCTAATGTCGAAAACTTCGGTATCAATATTCGTGGCGTGGGCACCTTGAATAATTCTTCACCTCTCATCCTCGTTGACGGTATGGAGCAGAGCATAACTCTGGTTAATCCGTCCGATATCGCTACCGTTTCTATCCTCAAGGATGCTGCATCCTGCGCTATCTACGGTAACAGAGGCGCGAATGGCGTTATCCTTATCACCACAAAGAACGGATCGGACGGCAAGATCGATATAACATACGATGCTACATTCTCATATAACGAGCCTTTCAAGATTGTTCCCACCGTTTCCGATTATGCTACTTACATGCAGCTCTTCAACGAGTCTCAGATCAATCTTGGCCAGAATCCGACGTTTGCCCAGAGCATCATCGACACCTGGAATGCCGCTAAACAGAATCCCAACGGTATCGCTTCGTCGGGTTATCCCAACTATGTGGCTTATCCCAACACGGACTGGTGGAATGAGATATACACTAAGCAGTGGATGCAGAAACATAATCTTACTTTAAACGGCAAGGAAAAGCGAAGCGGTTACACCATGAGCTTCGCATATACCAATAATCCCGGTGTTGTCAAGAAGACCGGTTATGATCGTTTCCAGGGACGTGTTAACCTCTATACGGATGTTACAGACTGGCTCAGAGTTGGTACCCGCATTTGGGGTGACGTCACCGACAGAGACGTCAGCGACTCCGGTTCAGACTTCTTCACGAGCCTTAATACCACCAAGATGCTTCCCTGTGTATATCCTTACTATGACGGAAAGTATGGCGCTCCCGAAAACTCTGCCGATGACCCCCAGTCGCACAACCCTCTTTGGGATATGGCTTATACCGACGGTCACGACAAGTACACCGACCTTTACACCGACTGGTATGTCCAGGTTAAATTCCTGAAGTACTTCACTTATAACTTTGACTACTACTTTAGGGAACAGCGTCGAGAAAAGAAGACTGTCACTACTTCTATCGGCAAGTATTCATTCTCGCAAGATGCCTATACTACCGGCGCTAACGATCCTTCTACTCTCTACACTTATATGTATCATACAAGAGATAATCTCTACAAACTCAACCAGCTCCTTAATTACAATCAGCAATTCGGACAGCATGATGTGGCTGCTTTGCTCGGTTACGAGGAGCAGACGTATGACTACAGAGTCACTGATGTCCGCAAGTTGGGTCTTACCGATGCCGCCGTGAACGACTTCAATGCGGCTGTCACTCCCTATACTTCGGCAGGTTATGGCGACGGATGGACTGCACGTTCCGTATTTGGTCGTGTAAACTACGCTTTCATGAGCAAATATCTGTTCGAGGCTAACTTGCGTTATGACGGTTCTTCAAGATTCGCTCCCGATTATCGTTGGGGTTTATTTCCTTCACTGTCGGCAGGCTGGCGTGTAAGCGAGGAGTCCTGGATGAAAAATGTTAACGCTGTCAGTAACCTGAAGCTTCGCGTTTCCTGGGGCAAACTTGGTAACAATTCTATCGGCAACTACGATTGGCAGTCAACTTATTCTACAGCCAACTACGCTTCCGGCAATGCACTTGTTTCCGGTATCGCTATTACATCTATTGCCAACGGCGCTCTCCGATGGGAAGAAACAGCTGTTGCCAACCTTGGCGTCGACTACGGTTTCCTGAACAACAGACTTACCGGTAGCCTTGATGTTTACAACAAGCTCACGTCCGGTATTCTCTATACTCCCGATATGTACATGGCAATGGGTAATGCGGCTGCTCCCCGGCAGAACATCGCCGAGGTAACCAATCGCGGTATTGAATTTGAAATCGGCTGGAGAGACAATATCGGTAAAGACTTCAACTATAACGTTAGAGCTAATGTGTCTTACAACAAGAACTGGGTTAGAGCCTACAAGGGCAAACTCGCGGACGACAAGTCTAACCTCGGTGATGTTTCTACCGGCGGTACTACACGTATACTCGAAGACCATATCATCTCCGAGTGGTATCTTCCCAATGTTTACAAGGGATCCGGTCAAGGCTATGCTGCCGACGGTATAAACGGCGGCCCTGTCGACGGTATGATTCGTACAGAAACAGATATGGCGTGGCTTCAGGCAATGCAGGCAGCCGGATATTCATTCCAGCCTGTAAACAATGTGGCTAAGAATTCTCTCTGGTATGGCGAATATATCTATGCCGACAGTAATGATGACGGAATCTATGGCAACTCTTACGACTCCGAGTTCCAGGGTTCCTCTACTACTCCTAAATACAACTTTGGCCTTCAGGCATCTGCCGGCTGGAAGAACATTGACTTCTCCATGAGTTGGGGCGGCGCTGCCGGATTCAGCCTTTACTACTACGCTACCGGACGTAACGCCAGCCAGACTATTTATGGTTATGCAATTCCCCAGATCATTGCTGACGGTCACTACTTCTATGATCCGTCAAATCCGGACGACCCCAGAACTAACCTTACTTCCAAGAATGCCCGTTTGGCTTACAACGCAAGCGCTTCTTCTGCGGCAGCTTCATCTCTTCATTTGGAGAAGGGTGACTTCGTCAAACTCAGAAACCTGACTGTCGGTTACACACTCCCCGAGTTCATTTCGAAGAAAGTCATGATTGAGAGACTTCGTGTATTCGCTACAGGTGAAAACCTCTTTGCGATCACCGGTTTCTCCGGACAGGATCCTGAAATGCGTACTACAGTTGGCTACTCAACTATGCGTCAATATGCAATAGGTATTAATGTAACATTTTAATCAATTGAGATATGAAAAATTTATTTAGAAATATAATTATTACTCTGGTAACATCAGTAATGCTAATCGGAACAACCGGTTGTAAGGAAGACTTGCTTGACACCACTCCTTCCTACAGTTTCTCAAGCGCCAATGTATGGACGAGTCCTGTCTTGGCCCGCGCCGCCGTCACCGGCGTATATAACACGCTTTACACAAGATTCTCACAGAACTACGATAGCGGCACCATTGGAATACCATCCGATTCCTATTCACAGGTAATGGATATCGATGCCAATTGGAAAGGAAACTGTATCATTAGTCCCGGTAACGCTACGCCTTCAAACGGCAACTTTACTGTTCACTACAAATACTACTATACGATCGTGTATCGGGCTAACGACGTTATCAACCACATTGACAACGTTCCTCAAATGGACGCTGACGAGATTGCACGCCTCAAGGCTGAGGCTAAGTTCCTTCGCGCATGGGCTTACTACAACCTTAACGTTCTCTGGAGAGGCGTTCCTGTCTATACGGAAAACGTTGACCCGGCAGACGCTACCAAGGTTCGTTCTTCGGAGGCCGAGGTCTGGAATCAGGTAATAACCGATCTTACCGAGGCTATTCCCAACCTTCCGGATAAGGTAAATGGCGGCGGTAAAGCCGCTAAAGGTGCGGCTTATGCATTCCGGGGTATCGCTTATCAGTGGACCGGCGAATATGCCAAGGCTCTTGCCGATTTCGAGACAGTCGGCAATCTCGGTTATGCTCTTTACAGCCCCAGCAATGGCGCCGCAGGGAATGACGACTTCTTCCAGCTCTTCAAACCTGCTAACGAGCAGTGCCCCGAGATGATTTTTGCTGTTGAGTGCGTTGAGACTACCGGTATGGGAAACCCGCGCGGCATCAACTATGGAAACCGTGTTACCGGCGGTTCGGCATGGAACAACTATCTTCCTAACCCTGCATATATAGAGCGTTTCGAAAATGCTGACGGTTCTAAATTCGACTGGGAGCAGTATCTTGCCGGATACAAGTCAATAACACCTCAGAAAAGATCCGTATTCTTCCTCCGTGACGGTCTTCTGTCAGGCAACGGAGAATTTGGCGCATACGACTATAAGACTAAGTATAATCAGATGGTTGAGTTCGGTTCTGATATGACTTTGTATGTCGATCAGGGCAATGAGGCTCGTATCCGTAAAGTATATGAGAATCGTGACCCTCGCTTGATGCAGGCAATCATTACTCCTTACTCTACTTATGAGGGAAATGAGGCCGGTATTGGCAACCATACTTGGACACTCCGCTGGCCTTACTGCCTTGACGCCGGTGAACCTTATGATATCCGTACCGATACCAATTCCATGTTTTACTATCTTTGGAGAAAATATGTCACAGAGAACGATGAATGTACAACTCGTTGGGTTTATTCTGAAAACATTATCATTTGCCGTTTTGCCGAGATTCTTCTCCGTCGTGCCGAGTGTTTGAATGAACTTGGCAGAACAAGCGAGGCTGCCCAGATTGTTGATATGGTTCGTCATCGTGCCGGACATATTCAGCTTGGCGATCCCGCATGTAAGACTGCTCACGGCACACAGGCTGAAATGCGTGATCTTATTCGCAACGAAATGTATGTCGAGCTTGGCGGCGAGGATGTAATGTATTACAACGAGCTTCGCTGGGGCACATGGCATGATCTCAAGTACCGCGACAACACCTGCGGTCAGGTTGGAGCTATGAACACTAACGGTTTGATGGAAATATGGGGTAGCCTCAAGTATAACCATATCAGCGTTGGCGAGCATTTGAAGATTTGGCCTATTCCCGCAAAAGAAAGAGAGATGAATCCTGATCTTACTCAGAATCCCGATTGGAAAGACTAATAATTAATATGGTTTAACCAACAGGTAATTATAGCTAATTAACCCCGGCGGAGCCGGATGCTCTGCCGGGGTTTTTAAAAATAATTGAAATGAAAAAGTATTTATTGATTATTGCCGTCACTGCAGTTGCGCTCTTGTGCTTGTCTTGCTGCAAGAAATCGACTTGCGTTACGGTTAAATACGAAAATCCGGTGATTCGGCATAACTGCGCAGACCCTACCGTTATCGACGATAGAGCGCGTACAGGCTATTTCTATGTTTATTCCACACAGAATGGTATAAGCGAGGCTGAAGGATGCGTATATCTTCCTGTCTACAAATCGACCGACCTTGTCAATTGGGAATTTGTAAGTGACGGCTTCGGTACCGGCAGACCTCAGTGGGAACCCGGCTCAAGAATTTGGGCGCCTGATATCAACTATATCAACGGTAAATACGTTATTTACTATGCACTCGGAATATGGGGCGATTTGGAAAGAAGCGCCAGCGGCGTAGCTGTTTCCGATAAACCGGAAGGGCCTTTTGTGGACGTTGGAATGATTGTAAACTATGCTACTACAGGCGTCAGCAATTCCATTGATCCCAATTTCTACGACGATGGCGATACCAAATACCTCTATTGGGGCAGCCTTGGAAAAGAGTCTGGAATTTGGGTAATTGAACTTACGGATGACGGTCTTCACGTAAAAGAAGGCGCTATACCTCTCAAACTCGGTGGAACACGCTTCGAAGGCGCATATATGCACAAAAGGGGAAACTACTATTATCTTTTCGCTTCAGCGGGCGCATGTTGCAATGGCAGAGAAAGTACCTATCACATAGTTGTGGGTCGTTCCGATAACCCTCTCGGCCCATTTGTCGATCCTGACGGAAATGTGATGAGTGAAGATTCATACGACTATACTGTTATCCATAATCCGGATGACCTCATATTTGCAGGGCCCGGTCATAATGCGGAAATCATCACTGATGATGCCGGCCAGGATTGGATGCCTTATCACGGATACTGGGCCGGAAATGCGTACGACGGACGTTGTATGCTCATCGACCAGGTTAAGTGGACGGAAAATGGCTGGCCTTATTTCAAGGGAAAAATTCCTTCTGTGGGCAGCAATGCGCCTGAATGGAGAAAATAACAATACGATTATCTACTAATATAATTTTACAAAAATGAAAAAAAATATACTGCTACTTGGTTTTTTACTGATTTTTAACGTGAACCTGATCGCTCAGCATCGTGCTGACCGGCAACAACTTTCCGATACTAATGCTTTTACAATGATTCTGTTAGGTGACCCGCAAGGATATACAAAATACGACATCAATTGGCCAATATTTGACTTGTGTACATCATGGATATCGGATAATATTAATCATTTGAATATAAAAGCCGTATTATGTACAGGCGATTTGGTCGAACAGAATGAAAATATTATCCGTAATCGCAAAATGCTCAATCAAACCAGCAAAGAAATGTGGGAATTGGCTTCCCGTGCACTTTCGCGTTTAGATAATAAAGTTCCCTATATCGTTTCTTGCGGAAACCATGACTATGGTTACAGGAGCTCAGAAAATGGGATGACGCATTTCCCGGATTATTTTCCTTTTGAACGAAATACTGCTTGGCGAGACATTTGCGTAGATGCATTACCTAATCGCAATGGGATTCCTTCTTTAGAAAATGCCGCTTTTGAATTTCACGACCCTAATTGGGGTGATATTCTGATTGTCACATCCGAATTTCATCCTCGTGACGAAGTGCTGGAATGGGCGAAGAATCTGGTTTCCGGCGATCAATACATAAATCATACGGTTATATTTATGACACACAGTTATTTGACTAATGGCATGAATAGCCAAAGGATAGAAAAAGAAGGATATAAACTCGCTCCGGGAAATAATGGGAAAGATATATGGGAAAAATTAATCCGTCCTTCAAAGAATATCCGGTTTGTTATTTGTGGTCATACCGCCGACGGAAATGCATCTTTTCCCGATAATGTGTCGTACAGGACTGATAATAACGATGCCGGTAAAATTGTCCACCAGATGATGTTTAATGTACAGACGCTCGGCGGCGGATGGGAAGGTAACGGCGGAGACGGATGGTTAAGGATTCTCGAATTTATGCCTGACGGCAAAACCGTCAAAGTCCGGACATACTCTCCATTGTTTGGCATTTCTCCTTCGACAAAACATTTGGCGCACAGAACAGAGCCTTATGATCAGTTTGATATAATAATAGAATAAAACAACAAAAATATGGGAAAAAGATTATTTTTAATAATATTTGCCGCTATCATGATATCGGCCTGCAATAATCAACCGGGAGTCCGGGATGTGTGGACAAAAGAGCAAGCCAACGAATGGTACAAACAATGGGGATGGCTGCGGGGATGCGATTTTATACCGAGTACGGCTATCAATCAGTTGGAAATGTGGCAGGCAGAAACATTCGACGCGGCTACTATCGAACGCGAACTGGGTTGGGCGGAGGACATCGGCATGAATTGCATGCGCGTCTATCTTCATCATGTTGCATGGGTAGCAGACAAGGAAGGTTTCAAGAAACGGATAAACGAATATCTTACCATTGCCGCTAAACATCGCATTTCTACGATATTCGTTTTCTTTGACGATTGCTGGAATCCGACATACGCTGTCGGAAAGCAGCCCGAACCCAAATCCGGCATTCATAATTCGGGTTGGGTACGCGATCCGGGAGAACTTATTTTCCAGGATTCTACATTAATCGGCGTATTGGAAGATTATGTAAATGATGTCATGGGAGCATTCAAGGATGACAAACGTATTGTCCTCTGGGACTTATATAACGAACCGGGCAACAACAACAAGGGAGACAAAAGTCTTCCTCTGTTACAAAAAGTATTTACATGGGGAAGAAAAGTCAATCCCTCTCAGCCCCTGTCTGTAGGTATATGGAGTCCGGCTTTGAAGAATCTGAATCAGGTTCAGTTGGCAAATTCGGATGTAATCACCTATCATGATTATCATTCCCTGGAAGATCACCTGAAAGCCATTGACAGTTTGAAGCAATACGGCCGCCCGCTGATTTGTACGGAATACATGGCGCGAACCCGAAACAGTACTTTCCAAACCGTCATGCCGATGTTGAAAGCCGAAAACATCGGCGCTATTAACTGGGGGTTGGTTGCCGGCAAAACAAACACGATTTTTGCATGGGATGCTCCGATGCCCGACATAGCAGAGCCTCCGATATGGTTTCACGATATTTTCCGACAGAATGGCACGCCATATTCGCAGGAAGAAGTGGTTTTTATTAAATCATTGACATCCGAATAAAAGTCATTACCGCCACTAAATAACTGAGCCGATAATATATTTATGCGGACAATATTTTATCCGTCCGGCAGAGATTTTTACCGGACAAATAATTATCTTTGCAGCCTGTTCGGAAGGGATGATTTTATCCTCATCCCTTCCGAACGGCTTGCAAAATAATATACATCTTTATAAATGAATTGTTATGAGAAAAAAACGATTTTTACGGATACTTCCTCTTGCGGCTTTTTGCCTGTTTTCGGGAATGTATCTTTCTGCACAGCAGAAGCTCCAATACTGGGGCGACAGCGACGCCATGTTGCAGGAACAGGCGTCATTACTCTTTGAACAGGCGTATAAGGTGCTGGATGCCTATCCGCC
>JAITPH010000042.1 GCA_031289515.1 Tannerella sp. | reverse complement strand
TAAGCGCCGGTAGTATTGGGCATGTTTTTCCAGTCATAAGTCCCGAAATCCACTTTCAGCGTTTGTCCTTGCCACGAATAACTGTGGCTGCCCGTTCCCGCAGCCTCAAATCCATTGTCGGCATGATATTTCATCACAATAGCCATAGCAGTAGCCGTACAGCCTGTTGGCGCCTGCTTGGAGAGTATCGCCGGACATTGCAGATTATAGGGATACCGTTGATCCCATTCTGCCGTTCCGAGCGGGCCTACGGCGCTACGCAACGAAATATCCTTTAATAACGAGCCGTTCGCCAGCGCTTCCCATGCAGGATCGGCAGGCAGGTCGCCGCCGTTTTCCATGGCATTTGAAATTTGATTCCGATAGTTTTGCAACCAAAGCATAAACACCGGAGGCGCATTGTCGCAGTCAAAATTGCCTTTGAAAGAGTATCCGAGCACCGGATAAGCGCGGTCATCGCCCGAAATGACGATAAACCCGCCGTTGTTCTCAATATTGAAGATGTAATAGTAAGCGTCAGCGTCAGCCGACGAGCGCAAGGTTACTCCTTCCCGTTTCGCCGCGTAAGCCAGCGTCAGTTTATTGCCCTGACCGCTGCGAAGCGATACGTTTCCCGACTGACCGCAGTAGTTTGTTGCGGCTCCGACAGCCTTTTCCACGGATATTTTTTCCGCATGTATCCACCCCGCAAGCAGAAACAGACCTGTCCATAACATGATACATTTTCTTAATTTCATGGCTCTTGATTTTAAATATTTAATTCTTGATTCATTCATACTCTTTAGCCTTAACCGTAAACTTTCCTCCGGTGATTTCGCCGTGAGTCGTTTTGCACGAAAACGTTCCTGCAATCCGGCTCTCCGTCAGTTCCGTAATCGAGAGTTTGCCGATGACGCCCACCTGCGACATGTCGTCGGTAGCAAAACTTTCTTCCGCCAGCGTTTCTCCTTCCGTAAAAAGGATGCGTATGTATGCCGCCACATAAGGCGAGGAGGCATAAATGTCATACGAATCGCCCGCTGCGATATTCCGCCCTATAACCATGGTAAAGGCCTGTTTGGTCGAATCGGTCGAGCCGGAAACGATATAGTAATCGTCCCCGCGCTGGGTAAAGATGCAATTGACGTCGTTGGCAATCCGATAATCCTTGCCGCCGTACTTAAACTCAATGTAGTTGTCGTATACCGCAGGCTCCGGTTCCTCCGGTATTTCCGGCTCGTCGCTGCCGCCGCTGCACGAAACAATCATCGTCGGCGCGCATATCGCCAACATGTATACGTAAAACAGGATTTGCCTTTTTATCATCATTGTCTTTGTCTATTTAATATGTTTTATCCTGCAAATGTAAACAGAATAATCGAATCAAACATGTCTTTTACAAAAAAACATTGGAGACGGCTAATAAATTTATTAGCCGCATCCAATATTTTCGCGGGAATACTCAATATTATTGCAGTCCGTGAATCAAATCATCCCGGCTTATTCCTGATGTTTTGCGGCCATTTGTACTATTTCGTTTACTGCCGGTTTGGGGTTGCCTTGGCGGTCGAATAGGAGGGCGTAGTCTGTGCGGCCCGGGACTGGCCGGCCGTTGCGCCATTAGTGAACAGTGAATAATTCATAGCCGCATTCATCTCGTCCAGTATTTAAGGATAAAGTCCTTGAAGGCCGGGTAGTTTGGGGCGGCTTCGTGTCCTCCTTTATGGCGGCGGTAGCCTATGTCGCCGGACAGGTAGGACTTGTCGGTTACCGGCATGGGTATCTGCTTGCCGTTATAGGCTGTCGCGTCGTTCATCACGATGCCTTTTTTGCCCAGCAGTTCATAGACCGGGCTTGCGGCGACGGCTGTCAGGTACATGCCGTAGGGGTCTGCCCATGCCTCGCCTTTCGGGGCGTCGCCGCTGCCGATAAATATCGGACGCGGCGCGCAGAGAGCTACCAGCGATTCGGCGTCGACTGGCATCTGCAATACTTTGCGCGGCATATATCCGTCCGTGCTGCTTTCATCCACTCCCGCGTATCGCATTGCATTGCCCGCAAGCCAGTGATATTCGGTGTCGGAGATGCAGTTTTCGAGGTCTTCGCCCCAATGCCGACGACTTTGCGCCACCCCCAACGCGCCCGACGAACTCGGAAAAGACGTCGCGACACGGGTATCGTAAGCCATCGCCACGAGAGTCGCCTTGCCGTAGCGCGAATGTCCCGTTACGGCGATGCGTTTTGCGTCGACGGGCGAATCATTCCTCTCAAACAGGTCGATGAAGCGGCTGATGCCCCACGACCATGCCGCCAGCGTCCCCCAATCCGTCGGTTTGCGCCATGCGCCCTTGTTCACCAGGCCGATCAGGTAACTCGTCAGACCCTCGCCGTTGTCCGGTTGCAGGGCGCCTGCGTCGAAGTAAAGGACGCCTATTCCGGCCGTCGCCATCGTGTTCCAGAGGTTTTCATCACCCGTCGGAAACCGGCCGCCGAAGCTGGAAGCATAATTGATGACAACAGGCGTCTTCACGCCTTCCGGTACGCTTGCCGGAATGCGCAACATGCCGCTCAGGACAGGCGCGTTTCGGATGCCGCGGTAGCCCGATACGTCGATAATGCCTGTAATCGCGTACTGGCGGAAAGGGATTGTCTCCACCGTGCCGCCGCGACCTGTTACCTGCGCCGTCAATACCGGCTCGCCGACCGTCCAGTCGATTTTCAGTTGCGCGGCTTCACCGGGGATGTAACCGTATATCTTCTGCACCTCGTCAAAAATCACGGCGCGGCGCGCGTCCCACGTCTGCGCCGTCAGTCCCACGAGGTCGTGAAGTTTGAGGGGCTTGTAGAACTTCGCGCCGGTGTAGTAGTCGCCGCCAGGCTCCCATTCGCTCACGTAGTTTGTCCATATTCCGAATGCGGAACGGCCCGAATTGTACGGCGATTTGTTCGGAGCGCTTTCGCCGGACGGAAGGGCGGGATATGTCAGCCCCAACTGTTCCATCATCTGGTCGTGATCGAGGCGCGTTGTGCCGCCTTCGACCGGAGGGACTGGAGGAAAGGGCGAATTTGTATTCACGAAGGGGCTTTCGGGCGCGCCGAGATATGACGGTTTCAAGCCGCCGAAGTCGAGCATGATTTTTTCAAACACTATTCCCGGCTCGCATACGCGAATGCGCAGCGTGTGATTGCCTGCCGTGCCTACGGTCATCCGCGTCGCAGCCTTGATGATGCGTTCGCCCTGCCATTTGCCGGGCGAGCCGTCGTAATGGCCGTTGAAATTGACGGTGTCTTCCGCGCCGCCGTCAATCGAAAGCGCATAACGCAGACCCCTGTTTGCATTGAAGTTCAGCGTCGGCGCGAGCCATACGTGCACTTCCGCATCGCCCGACGTAACGGTTTGCATGTCGTATTCGAGGAATACGGCGTCCGTCGCTTTCGGGTAGACATTCTGCGGGAATGTTGTTACGGACGACTTTGTGCGTCCCAAATCGGGGACGGTTTCCCAGCGGATGCCGCCGTCGCCGTGCGCGCGGGCATAGTCGCATGCCTCGATCGAGAGATGGCCGTCCTTTTCGACGAAGCGCTTCTCTTCAGGCTCTTTTCTGTATACATATTCGATGCGGGGCATGATGTTGGCGGGCGGTTCCTGCCACGACGTGTAGCCGATGCGCGTCTGATCCATCTGGTGCGCCCATTTTCCTCCGGCGATGTCTATATTATAATGTACGGTGAGCAGCGAATCGCGGCGGAAACATTCCTTCACGCGGTCGGCATACACGTTGGCGCGCAGGTCGTAGGCTTTCGCGTAGCGCTTGTTCATCGCAAGGGCGTAGTACATTTCGTAGAGATTGCACATTCCGTTGATCGGGAAGAGGACAAGCTCGTCGAAGGCGTCGCGGTATTCGGCCGGAAGGCGGTTGTAGAGGCGGAGGGCGTCGAGGGCGAGGTCTTTGTATTCGTTCAGCGCGGTTTCAAACTCGCTGTAATTATCCATGCTGAAAACTTTTTCGTCGAGCAGTTCGGGCGTCACGCGGCTGTTGAATTTTGTGTAGAGATTGAGAAGACGCGCCGCTTCTGCGGCAAAGCGTTCGCCAAACTGCCGGGCGCACCACTGCGTGGTATACTCCATAAGATTGTCGGCGCGAAAGCGTTCGGGCGACCATGCCATGTCGAGGAAAAAGCTGATCGGGAACTCCATCGGCTTCAAGTCGCCGGCGTTGACGACCCAAAGGCGGTCTACGCCGTGCGTGTAGGCGAGATTCATCTGCTCCCACGTGCGCTGTATCTGCGTCACGTTAATCCATTTGTAGTTGCGGGGAGCGCCGACGTAGTCGAAATGGTAGTAGATGCCGTAACCGCCCTTGCGACGCGGCGCGTTGATGTCGGGCAGCTTGCGGACGTTGCCCCAGTTGTCGTCGCAGAGAAGCAGGGTGACGTCGTCCGGCACTCGCATTCCGCGGTCGTAATAGTCCTGCACTTCCTTGTAGAGCGCCCATACCTGCGGACGTTCTTCGGCTTTGCGGCCTGTTACCTTTTCTATGATGCCGCGCTGGTCTCTGATGATACGTTGCAGCAGTGCGATGTTCGCGCCTTCGCTCATCGGCTCGTCGCCGTCGCCGCGCATGCCGACGGTTACTACGGTTTCGAAGTCTTTCATCCTCTCCATTCCGCCGCGCCAAAATTCACGCAACACTTTGGGATTCTTCTCGTAGTCCCACTTTCCGGAGCCGGAATAGTTCCATTCCTCGTGGGCGCGGCCCATCGGTTCGTGGTGCGAAGTGCCGAGCACGATGCCCATGTCGTCCGCAAGAGCGCCGCTCAGCGGGTCGTCGTGATAGATGGCGTTGCCCCACATGGCAGGCCAGAGGAAATTGCCCTTCAGGCGAAGTATCAGCTCGAAAACATGTTCGTACATTTTCGAGTTGACGCCGCCGAACTTCTCGATGCACCAGCCCTTGAAGGCGGGTGATTCGTCGTTGATGAAGATGCCGCGATACGTTACCGCAGGCTCGCCGTCGGTGTACGAGCCGGGCTTGACGTAGAGGTTGTCGCGGTGTTCGACGGGCACGTCCGCCCACCAGTACCACGGCGAGACGCCGATTTGGCGCGAGAGTTCGTAGATGCCGTATATCGTGCCGCGCTTGTCGCTTCCGGCGATGACGAGCGCGCGGTCTACGCCCTCGACGGGATTGTCGACCGTCCGGATGACGTACTTCTCGCGCTTGCCGGCGAGTTCCGTGCCGTCGATTTTTCCCGCGCCGACAAGGCGGTCGATGACGGATGACTTGCCGACCGTGCCGACGATGACTGCGTTGCGGCTGCCGACCGTCGGTTCGCATCCGGTAACTTTGCGCAGGTCGTCGCGAAGATCGCCTGCTGCCCGAATCACTCCGCCATAGTCGGAATCGTAGACGTGAATGTCGACCTGCTTTCCGCCGGCGACCAGCGGAAACCACGTTTTCTCTCCCGAAGTAAACACGAACTGCTCCTGACCCGAAAGTCCGGTCGCCGTAACGAGCAGTAATAGAAATGCTGTTAAATGTTTCATAATCTCTTTTTGTTTTGGTTATAGTATGTAAAATTGTTTTGTTGCTGCTGTTTTCGGGATGGCGTCACAATTATT
>JAITPH010000026.1 GCA_031289515.1 Tannerella sp. | reverse complement strand
TAACAAACCTTTATGTTTATTAAGGGAAGCACAAGCCGTTCCCTCTTTCACGTCCGAGAGCGAAAGAAGCGGAAACAAGCTATTTGTAGAGATATAATTCATCCTTTTTTGTAATATTTGCCCGCAAAGATATAACGTCCGAATCGGATAAACAAATATTTTACAAAAAAAATGTAATAACCGGTCGATTATATTTTTTCGGCGCTTGCAAACAACGTCATGTCGACTGAAACGAAGCGGAACGGAGACATCCGTGTGTCGGCTAACAGATGTCTCCGCTACGCTCCTTTGTCGCTTCGGTCGACATGACGGACACGTTGTGCTATGACGAAGGAAACCGCTGCGCTTGTCGTCATTGCGAGGAACGAAGCAATCCAGCGCCCTGTATTTCTGGATTGCTTCGTTCCTCGCAATGACGGCAGACTATCCTTTATTGGCAAAGCATTTGCTCGTTTTTGCCTTTATGAGAAATGAAGCAGACCGTCATTGCAGACCTTGACCCGCAATCTCCGATAAGGCGGGCTATTGGCGATTGCGGGTCAAGCCCGCAATGACGGCAGGGCGCCGGATTGCTTCGCAAGCTTATAATGACGAAAACGCGCTATCCTGTTCCGTCATGTCGACCGGAGCGAAGCGTAGTGGAGACATCTCGTGTGTAGGTAAACAGACGTCTCCGTTACGCTCATTCGTCGCTTCGGTCGACATGACGCAGGCATCATATAACTAATTGTATATACCGTCATCAACAACTTGAGAGCGGAAAACGCCATTACTTTGATAAAGTGTAACCGTGTATCTATGTCCCGGCAAAAAATCATAAGCGCTAATTGATTTGTCATCAGAATAATGGAAAGTCCATAAATTCCAATAATAAAAGACTGTTGCATGGACTCCGGCAGGAATTGTGTAATATGGAGATATTCCGGAATTGTCGCCAAAAGTATGAGATACCCATATTGTATCTATGTCAGTACCTGTAACATCGGCGATACCCATCTTGGGATAGGATTGATAAGGTCCGTCTTTTTTAAATCTCACTTGTGTATATGTTCCTCCGCTGCCGTTATTTCCGTTCGTCTCTCCGTCCAACAACATGTCAATAAAGGCATTGGCAGATTCTTTTATTAAACGGAAATCATTACCTAACGAAGCGCTACAATCCAAAACAAGTATTATTGCGGCGCTTTTCCTGTCAATTATTGTTTGTATGTCATTTTTCGGATCAAATTCGGAATTTTTTTGCCATGTAGTAGATGTAGACGACGCGATATACCATTCTTTGATAATATTTTCATTTATAGTTATATTGCCTCCGGAATTGTTTGTCATGTTATTAAAAGAAAAAGTAACAAAAATTCCCGCTACCGTACCGTTAACCGTTGTGCCGCTACTGCTCCTCACGCCCTTGTAAACAATATTTTTAAATGCTCCGGAAGAATAAGTCCCTTCAATATAGATAGTTGAATTTGCAGCATCGGTTACATTATCAAAAGTAAATCGTATTTTCGTTCCGTTTTCCAATATCGGTATCTTTATACTTAAAGTCCGTGAGATACTTTTATGATATAAAGAGGCTGCAATTTCCTCAAACTTCCATAATACTTCTCCAATATTTGTTGCCTTGTATTTATGATCCGGATTGTCTGCAAGCTGGAGAATATTTTGATCGAATTGATTCTTGTCCGAAACGTCATTTCCCTCGAAACCTATTGAGTATGCCGTAATATTTACGCCCTTAATACTCACGTATTTTATGCGATTATTGACAGCATTAAGATATTCGGCATGCGATTTGTATCCGCTGTTCAGCGCTAATGAGCCTTGATCGAGACCGTCGGTAAATGTAATTATCGAAACATTTACCAAGTCATCGGGATAGGCTTCTTTTTCCAGCATGTCAATAGCGTTATCAACCGCATAATACAATACGGTACCGTCTTTTCTGTTCATACCGGAAATAAAAGATTCAAAATCTAACCTTGTACTTTCATTCAACAAACTGATGTCTTTTACCTTTAAACTTTCATTAAATCCAATAATTCCTATATATTTTCCTGTCGGTTTACCGTTTGCAAAATTAAAGTAGGCGTATTCACTGAACTCACTCGAAAAATCGGACAAAAACGCTTTTATCTTATAATAATTATTGCTTCCAAAAGGATTCCGATCAATAAAATATGTGTTTGTCGTGCTTCCGATATTATCATAAGCGCCATTCGCTTCCTTGCTCCTGTAAACAACATACAGTGTTGCTTTTGGCGATCCTTTCCAACTGACTTTAACAGTATTCCCGTCTTTTGTAGCAGTAATTCCGGTGGGCGCAGCTGGTTTGTCGGAATCCAATTCGGGATCTAATTCCGGATATTCCTTTCCCATACATGAACTAATCGCAAGAGCGCTGATGAACACCGTGATGAAGACAAAAAACTTCAATGCGAGATTTCCCTTACTCATCAGGCTTTTCGGATTTGCCCCATTTTTAAAATGGTCTCCGGCTTCCATTGTGCCATCATGCAACACACCCGCCTCCGTCGCCGGAGTCTCTTCTTTCGCGTCCGGGAGCGAACGAAGCGGATAGATGCTGTTTGTAGAGTAGTAGCTCATATTTTTTATCATTTTTGCCTACAAAGATATAACGTATGAATCAGATAAACAAATATTTTCTAAAAAAAAGTAAAGGATACCTTCCCCATCATTCAACCGTGATGCCAATCGAGATGGTATTGCCTTCGTTGTCTACTACTGTTATTTGATGTCTGCCTTTTGGCGGCTGGAATGTGTATTTGTGAAAATCGCGCGTCATGCCGAGATAGTCGGAATCCAAATGCCAGTAAACCGTTGCGTTGCTGTTGCTGTGCGCCAACTCAAACGTTATTTCACCGTCGCTGCCGTCCATTTGCTTTGGCAAATGTACTCGCGCGTTGCCCGACGGATAAATAAATGCCATCGGCGAAGCCGCATCGCCGCCACAGCCGGACATAAACGGCGGAAGTATCTTGTATTCTGGATGATGCTGTTTGTAATACCATTCCCATACAGGCGGCAGAACAAACCAGTTTCGCCGAATCGTCGGCTCTTCCGCCCCGATGCAGTCCGCATATATACGATAACGCCCGTCAATACTCAAATTGACATAAGTATGATACGGACATGCTTCCGTCCGCAAACCGTTCGGCGTTATCAGCACGGTGTCCGCCTCGTCGCAATAACGGCTTTTAAGATGACCCGACAAACGGCAAACCTGCGCCTCTACAAACTTGCTTTCGGGACGGACAAACCATTCCGACGCAGGCAACATGTTAAATATGTCGAACATCACAGGTCCAGCCGTGCGCGCGCCAACAAGCTCCGGCTTACCCTCGCCGTTGGCATTGCCGACCCACACTCCGACGACAAAACGACTTGTCGCTCCGACAGCCCACGCATCACGAAAACCGTAACTTGTGCCAGTCTTCCACGCAATCTCCCGCATCGAAGGAATATAGCGCCAATCTATCTCTTCAGGACGATTCAATTCCTTTATCGCCTCAAAAACCTGCCATACCTCGCCGGGCGAAAACACATCCGGCAAAGACGAGGACGAAAACGAAGACAAAAACGAAGAGGAGGACGAAGATGAAGAAGAGGACAAATAAGAAGATGACGAAGACGAAGATGACAAAGACAAAGAAGACGACGATAGCCGCCCTTGCGTCCGAGGCAAATCCAGCAACGAACGCGCCATATCGGAATACATGAACGAGACATCCCAAAGCGTAGCCTCCGCGCCGCCGAGAATAAGCGACAATCCGTAATGCGACGGCGGTTGCGAAAGCGTCGTCATACCGGCCTTTTTCAGGAAATCATAAAACTTGGGGACGCCATATTCGCGCAACAAATAAACGGAAGGAATATTCAGCGAGCGCGAGACGACTTTCGACGCCGGAACAGCTCCGTCGTATTGCATATTGAAGTTTTGCGGCACAAAACCGTTTATGTTAAGCGGAATATCCGGAAGCAAGGTATTAGGCAAAATCAATCCGTCGTGCAACGCCGCGTAATAAAGAAAAGGCTTCATAATGCTACCGGTACTGCGGGGCGCGCGTATGACGTCGACCTGATTTGACGATTTCCGGTCGTCAAACCCGACATTGCCGCAATAAGCCAGCGCCTCGTTTGTCAGGACGTCGATTACTATTGCCGCCATATTGCGTATATCGCTGCGTTCAAAATACGAGTGTCTGAGATCGAGTATCGATTCCACCTGCTGCTGAACAGCCTTGTCGATAGACGTAACGACATGTTTGCCTTCGCTGTTTTTGTAAAAATACGTGACAAGATGAGGCGCAATCTGCGGCAAAGGCAAAGGCTCCGCCGGTAGAGTTTCGCTCATGGCGAGGTCGTAATCAACGGCATCCATATCGCCGTTATCATGCAGGTATTTGAGTAGCCGGTTGCGTTTAGCCACAAGCGCCGAGCGGTTTCTCGACGGATGTATCATCGACGGAGAATTGGGCAGAACAGCCAGAGTAGCCGCTTCAGCCCACGACAGTCGGCTCGACGAATGACCGAAATACCGCCATACCGCCGCTTCAAGCCCGACAACGTTACCGCCAAAAGGCGCGTGCGACGAATACATTGCAAGTATTTCGGATTTCGTGTAACGACATTCAATGCGCGTCGCAAGTATTATTTCGATTATCTTTTCGCCTATCGTCCGACGCTCGCCGCGCGACAGGCGTATTGTCTGCATCGTAAGCGTACTCCCGCCGCTCACAATACGTCCGGCTTTGATATTCTGCACGAAAGCCCTTGCAATAGACGCAGGATTGACGCCGATGTGATAATCAAACCAACGGTCTTCAAAAGCAATGATGCAACGGCGGAATTTTTCGGGAACAGTATCGTCGGGCGGGAAACGCCACTGTCCGTCTCCGGCAATGCGGGCGCCGAGCAATTCGCCGTTACGGTCTGTTACAACCGTCGAATAGGGGACGTCAAACAGTTTACCGGGAAGACAAAAAAGATATAAAACAAGCAAAAGAGCCACCGTATAACGGATAGCCCTTCTGCGCTGTTTCTTATTCTTCAAAGAAAAATTCATTTGCCTACAACCACACGTTTAGCCGTAGTGCGGGCATGAGCCGACGTGTCGTACATCGCTTCGCACAGAATTGCAGGAAACACAAATTCGCCGATATATGAAGCCTGCAATCGCACTTTTATCTCTTTTGCCTTTCCTGCCGGAAGGTCGAAATAAGTGAGAACACGGTCGTCGCGCACATCCTGATAAGTAAACGTTTTAGACGTAACGCCGGAATCTTCGCCGTTCGCAACGCTTGCCGCCACCATCCGTTCGTTGTATATCTCCCAACCGGACGGAATAATATGCGTCAGCGCCACGTCCGAATAAGACTCTATGCCGCCGATATTCGAGACACGTATCACGGCGTAGAAATCCGTTCCCTGCGACAGATTTGAAACGTCAACAGGCGAACCGTTCATATCCTTGTACGTGACTTCGATTTTGATATTTTCGGATTCGGCGGGAAGGTCATCGACAACAGGACATGTTTTTGAAGCAATACTGACGTACAGCAAGCCTTCGTTACCGTTATCGACTTTCAGTTTGCCCTTTGGCGGACTCGTCGACAGTTGCTGTTCATAAACAGCCTTTTGGGTAGTTATCTTATTTTGTTTATTTCCGTTGACATACCAGTCAAAATCAAACTTTCCCGACATCTTCGACGCATATTGCCCCATTGCGACCATTGCATAAGCCGTCGTTTGGGTATTGAAATATTTCTCGCGCGAAAGATTCGCCGATACTTTCCGAGCCTGCCTGAATGCTTCTTCATTCTTGTTCAGCAAGACTAACGCTTCGAGTATCATAGCTTCGTCGCGATATGGAGAGCCGTAAGTAGGATTGTTCGCAGAGTACGGCGCAACCGTAGTCGCAGCATTGAATATGAGTTCATTAGCTGCATCCGTCTTGCCGCAAAGAGCATAAGCGGCGGCAAGACGCCAACGCGCCTGCAACGACAAGTCTTTGATTTCCTTGAGGCGATTCATGGCGCCCATCTCCGGCGCGCCCGCCAATGCAAGCGAATAAAGACGATATGCCTGAAGAACATCATTCTGGTCGTAACTGTACCTATTGCTTAAATACTCGCCGGAACGCCAGTTTTGAGCCACTCCGCGCTGATAGCTTATCCATTTGTTAATTACATTACTGTTGACGGCGTAACCGCGTTCTTTTGCAAGGACGAGGAAACTGCCTGCGTATGAAGAAACCCAGTCGGTTACATACTGATGATTAGGCCAGTAAGCAAAGCCGCCGTTAAACATCTGCCGACTGTACAGGCTGTTTATCGCCTCGGTAATATTTGCCCTGACCGTCTCGGTTTCATGCTTGTCGATATCCTTCAATTCGGACAGATACAACAGAGGCATAGCGCGCGAAGTCAGCTGCTCCGTACAATAATTGCCGTAGTCGTAGAGAAAATCGAAACGGCGGCTAATATCAACCGACGGAATGCGCGACAACTCTACCTTGACCCAGTTTCCCTCGTATATTTCGTCGAGCGCATAATCGAACTCGACGGACTGACCTTTTTCGAGCAGTTTACTGTCGAATCGAATTGTCGGCGGATTAGGATTCCTTATCTCAATTTCTATTGTCTCCTTAGATGTAAAGCCTCCGCCTGTCGCCGTGACGGTAACTGTTTCCTTTCCGGTCTCAAAATTCGTGTGCATCGGGAAATAAACGACCTCGTCGCCCGGAGCGACAAAAGATACTGTTTTGCTGTTTCCTTCCGACGCCTTTAGTTTGCCCGACGTTTCAACTTTGACGGTAACGTTTTTGACATTATCTTCCATAGCAAAAACATTCACAGGCAACGAAATCTTCTCGCCGGTACTCAAAACGCGCGGCAACGACGAAAGCAACATCAGCGGAGCGCGCACCGAAACAGTCTTTTCCGCCTTTCCGTAAGCGCCTTCCCGACCGCCGCCGACAACCATCACGCGGACAGAGCCTATATAAGGCGGCAGTCGCAATTTGTGGCTCTTGACTTCGCCTGCTTTCAACGAAACGGGTCCGAGATACAGCACGACCGGCTTGAAACGGTTTGCCTTTGTCGCCGCTTCGCCCAAATCGCCGTCGCCGCCGATGCTGAACAGCGAGCCGAACTTGCCCGCATTAGCGCCCATTACGTTGTCATACAAATCCCACGTGCGGATGCCCAACGCCTCGCGCGCATAAAATTGAGACCATGGGTCGGGCGTTTTAAAGTTCGTCAGGTCAAGCAATCCGTCATCGACAACGGCAAGCGTATATGTCATCGGTTTGCCGTTCTGTTCCTTCACTTTCACTTCAAACTCCGTTTCGGGCTTCAGGACGTCCGGCGTCGTTATTTCGGGCGACAGGACGGATTCCTTGTCCGACACAAACAAAGGCATGACGCCGTACATGCGGACAGGCAGTTCTGTCGTAGCGGCATGAGGCTGGAGCAATGAAATATGGACATAAATATTGGGCGACATGTTTTTAGTCGCCGTAAACGTATATTTCGTGTCGCTTCCGGCAGTGAGATTGACCCATTCGCGCTGAAGGACTTCCGTACCGTTTTCCAAAGCCACCAGCGCCCTTCCTGCGGACGCCGTTTCGGGTATCGTGACGGTTACTTCTTCTCCCGCGTTATAAGATTCCTTGTCAAGCGAAAACGAAAGCATTTTTATTCCGCTCGGATCTTCCCTGTTTGAGCGTCCGCGCCACGATGGCCAGTCGACAAGCACAGCGCCGCCGGTAGCATGACCGCTTTCCGTATCTTTGACAAAAACAAGGAAGCGACCCCAATTCGGATAATTTATGCGGAATTTAATCTGCCCTTTTCCGTTTACCGTATTTATTACGCCCGAATAAACAGGTCTATAATTGGTATTGTTAATGTACGAATCGAATGATTCGTCGTTGTTTTCCCACCACCAGCTCCATCCGATACGGTAAATCTTGTATTCTATCTTGCAGCCGACAGGTTTGCCTTCGGGATTGAGCGTTACGACGTCGAATATACGGTCTTCGTCGGTATAAAAATATCTCTCGTCATTTTTTCTGTTGAAATTTATTCCGACGTATGACGAAAAGGGCGAAAAAGGCACGGATTGCGAAAATATGCTCGCATCGCCGCCCGGCTCAAACACCCGACAGGTAATATTTGCGCTCAACATCCCCGGCGCATTCTCTGCCGAAGGAATTGCCATCGCAAACTCGACGTCGCCTTTTTCGTTCAGTTTGCCGTCAAAAATCTCGGTTTTGCTCGAAGCGAATTTTGTTGCGGGATTATTGAAGACGTAATTTTCATATCCTTTGAATTGGGTCGAAACCTTGTTCAGTACAAGTTCCATCTTGGCGTCGAGACTTCGGGCGACCGCGCCTGTCAGCCATTGCGAATGTATTCCGAGCGTCTCCGACTTCTTCGAGGCATTGATGATTTTCGGCAATTCGAGGTTTATTTTCAGGCGGTTGGGCTTTATCGTCTCAATTCGCAATCCCTTATGGAATGTCGAGCCGCCTACTTTTACGTATGCGTTCCAAAGCCCTGTCGGATCGACGCTTTCCGTGGATATTTTAAATGAATACAAACCGTCAAGTCCGTTTGTAGAAATCACTTTTCTGTAAAACTGCCCTTGCGGAGTATAAAGTTCAAAGGAGACAGGATGATTCGAAGGGATGCTTCCTGCGCGGTCTTCAAGCATGAAAGCTATATATAATGTATCTCCCGGACGCCATACGCCGCGCTCGCCGTAGATATATCCTTTAAGTCCCTTTTCAAGTTTGACGCCGCCCACGTCGAAACGGCTCAACATGTTTTCTTCGCCGTCGACCAAACGAAGATACCCCTTCTGTTCGCCCGATTCCGCTACTATTATGAACGGTTTGTTTTTCAGAGACAATACCGCGAAACCGTTTTCGTCGGTCACGCCGGAGCCTAACAACTGCAACTGATAATTGTAAGCCTTAATCTTTGCTCCTCCAACAGGCTTCGTATCAATGATATTCGACAGCGCAACCCATACGGTATTGTCGGCGTTTGTTTTGGCTATCAAGCCGAGACTTGACACAAACACGTTGGTCGTCGATTTAATGCTCGACTGCATGTAATATGTCGGATTACACGGATTATCGGTCTCGTTCCAGTCATATACATCCCAGTCTATTTCCATGTCATACCCTTCGTAATAGTACGAATCGGGCGTGTCCCAATATTTTTCGTCGTTTTCGGTCATCAACGTTTCCTGCGACGAAAAGATACTTGTCAGACCCTGAGCGTCGGCAAGCGCCTCTTCTCTTTCTTCCGAATCTTCACATTCGTAGGCGGAATACTCTTTTTTGAACGATAATTCTATCCGGTAGATAGCGCCCGGTTGCTGTTTCACCATACCTGTCAGGTCGATTGAATAGTTATTCCAAGACGAAATATCCTTGTCCGCATCCCTGTCCAAACGAAGAGTTTTAGCATAAACCAGACGCCCAGCGCGCCGTAAATGTCCCGATGCCTGACTGTTCATGGAGTTGGACTGGAGAAACATCAACACGTTGCTCTCGAAAATACGGATAATCTTCAGGTCGACGGCATGAAGCGAAACCGCACGGAACGGCAATACGACATTGTCCGAAGTCGGCAATATCGTACCGGAAGTCAACAGCTGAACTTTAGGCTTGAGTTTTTCGAGTGTCAGCGTCAATTCTTTTGTCTCGCCGAGAGCTTCGCCCGCCTGATTTTTAAGCCCTTGGTCTATCGTTACCTTTAGCTCGGCCATTTGGGGCGGATGCGTGAAATAGACCATCACCTGATTTGCCTGTACCTGTATTGTATAAATAGGGATGTTGTTCAAAGTAATCATACTTTTCACGTCCTGCAATTCGGATACGAGATTGGAAAACGTCAGCCGCAATCCGTATTCGGGCGTGAAAACTATCTCCGAATCAAGCAGTTCGAACTTGTCGTTGGCAGGTATATTTATAGAACGCGCCTCTTTGTCGGCGATGCCTGCCGCCGCTCCGTCTACCGTAAATATCAACTGCCTCGTTTGGTCTGTTCTGGTGATTCCGGCGACCGAAAACTTAAACGAACGTTCATTGCCGTCAACGTCTACTTCGAGTTTTTCCTTATCAAGTTCCGCTACAATCATTTTCCTGACCGTCTCAAGTTTGGTCATCTTGTTGAGCGAAAGCTCGCCGTGCACTACAACCGTATTATCAAGCTGCAATTCAATGGGTTTAAACGACATTTTGAAAGAAAGGTCTTCGACGCGGAATGAAAAGTTAAACCGCGAAAATTTTTTCTCTACTTCCATCACTTGCCCAAGCGCGAACGAGACGTTGTATAACGCACCGGGCTTCATTCCGCCTTCGACCGGTACAAACTCAATCGTGTTGCTGTTAAGCCAACGAGCAGAGCCTTCTATCGAAGGAGAAAACGAAAAGAGCTTTCCGGCAGGCTCTTTCGTCCGTATTTCATCCGGCAGAGCATCCATAAACTCAATAACGACAGACGCATCCGGTGATACGAGACCTCCGGTATAAGCGGAGATGTAAGGTGCAAATTCAGCCGAAGGAACAATCTCTTTCGCCTGCTTGCAGGAATTGAGCAAACAACAGATTACTGCGATAGCTGTCGATATTTTCAAAATAAAGTTTCTCATATAATAATTCTTTGTGTACTAATATTTTTTGTCCGAATTTCTTTGCAAAAATAAATGATAAAAAGCAGATTCTATCATTTTATGAGACATTTATTTCAAAAAATATTTTTTTTCTCGATAAAAATTGCTATTTTTGCGCTTCTAAACTCATAAATAAGTATGAAAACATTAGAAGGACTTGTTGCTGAAAAACTGCTCCAGATCAAAGCAATTAAACTACAGCCGGAAAACCCGTTCACATGGGCTTCCGGATGGAAATCGCCTATTTATTGCGACAATAGAAAAACTCTGTCATATCCGGCTATCCGCAGTACAATCAAAATTGAGCTTGCCCGCATCATCAGCGAAAACTACCCCGAAGCGACAGCTATTGCAGGCGTTGCTACCGGAGCTATTGCGCAAGGCGCTTTAGTCGCCGATTTATTGGGCTTGCCTTTCGTTTATATCCGCTCCGAGCCTAAAGACCACGGACTTGAGAACCTTATCGAAGGCGAACTTCCTCCCGATTCGAAAGTCGTTGTGATAGAAGACCTCGTATCGACCGGCGGAAGCAGCCTCAAAGCCGTTAATGCCGTCCGTAATTTCGGTTGCGACGTCGTCGGAATGGTCGCTATCTTCACTCATTGCTTCCCTATCGCCGAACAACGCTTCAAGGATGCTAAAGTGCCTCTTATCACGCTCTCGAACTATAACGCAATCATCGAAGAAGCGCTGCGGATCAACTACATCAACGAAGAGGATATTTCAATCCTGAAGGAATGGCGCAAAAATCCCGAAAAATGGGACCCGGACAAACAATAATGCACGAATATGACTGATTTTACAAGCGAAGTCAAGACTATCCCATATAGCGACGATAAAGTGTTCGCCATGCTTTCGGACATGTCCAATCTCGAAAGGGTCAAAGACCGCATACCGCAGGACAAAATAAAGGATTTTTCATTCGACAGCGATACTTGCAGTTTCAAGGTCGATCCGGTCGGCATCGTCAAATTTCAGATAGTCGAACGCGAGCCGAACAGGACGATAAAACTGTCTGCCGTAAATTCGCCGGTGCCTCTGTTGATGTGGATACAACTCAAGCAGGCTGCCGAAAACGACACCAAAATGAAGATGACTGTTCGCGCCGAACTGAATCCGCTGTTCAAGGCTATGGTCTCGAAGCCTGTTCAGGACGCCGTAGATAAGATTTCCGAAATAGTGGCGCAATTGCCGTACGAATAATAACGGACAAATGTATGGCGCAAAAACTTTGGGAAAAGAACATACAGATTGATAAGGATATTGAACGCTTCACCGTCGGCAAAGACCGTGAAATGGACTTGTATCTGGCCAAGTACGACACGCTCGGCTCGATGGCGCATATCATTATGCTCGAATCCGTCGGATTACTTGGCAAGGACGAACTGACGCCTCTGCTGGATGAACTTCGCAAGATATACAGGCTTGCCGAAAGCGGCGGTTTTGTTATTGAAGACGGCGTCGAAGACGTTCATTCGCAGGTCGAACTGATGCTCACCCGCTCGCTCGGCGACATCGGCAAGAAGATTCACAGCGGACGCTCACGCAACGATCAGGTTTTGCTCGACATCAAACTGTTCACCCGCGCGCAGATAAGGGAACTTGTCTCTCTTACGGTCGATTTGTTCGAGGTTTTAATCGCCCAAAGCAACAGATACAGGGACGTGTTGCTGCCCGGATATACTCACCTCCAGATTGCCATGCCTTCGTCATTTGGGTTGTGGTTTGGCGCTTATGCCGAAAGCCTGATCGACGACTTGCATTTGTTGCAGGTTTCCTACAAAATATGCAACCGCAACCCGCTCGGCTCTGCCGCCGGTTACGGCTCGTCGTTCCCGCTCAACCGCGCCATGACTACGGAGCTGCTCGGCTTCGATTCAATGAACTACAACGTCGTATATGCTCAAATGGGACGCGGCAAAATGGAACGGACTGTTGCGTTCGCGCTTGCAGGAATTGCGGGGACGCTTTCAAAACTCGCCTTCGATGCTTGTATGTTCAACAGCCAGAATTTCGGTTTCATCAAACTGCCTGACGCCTATACGACCGGCTCAAGCATCATGCCGCACAAGAAAAACCCCGACGTTTTCGAACTGACACGCGCCAAATGCAACAAGATTCAAGGCTTGCCTCAACTGATAACGCTTATTTGCAACAATCTGCCGTCCGGTTATTTCCGCGACCTTCAGATGATAAAAGAACTGTTCTTCCCTTCTTTCGACGAACTGAAAGACTGTCTGACGATGGTTACAAGGATGATGAGCGAAATCAGTATAAATAAAAACATTCTCGACGAAGAAAAATATGCGCTTTTATTCAGTGTCGAAGAAGTCAATCGCCTCGTCCTCGAAGGCATGCCTTTCAGGGATGCGTATAAAAAGGTCGGCTTGGAAATAGAGGCGGGTCGATTCTCGCCCGACAGGACAATTTGTCATACGCACGAAGGCAGTATCGGCAATCTTTGTAACGAAGAGATAAAATCTCTTATGAATCGGGTAATTAAGGGATTCGATTTCGACAAGGCTAACCGCGCCGAAAACGAATTGTTAATACATTGAAAATCATGAATAAAGCGAGCAGATTTTTATCGGGCATTGTCGTTCTTGTGACTACAGTATTCTTTTCATTTTCCTGCAAGGAGCAAAAGAATCCTATTCCCGTGGCGCGCGTATATTTGAATCTTGACCTCACTTTCGAGGATAAAGCGCTGAAAGCTGTTCCTTCATATAAGATATATACCGCGAAAGACGTCAATATAGCTTTAGGCGAAAGAGCCGGATACGGTGGAGTGCTTGTCGTACACACGCATTTGGACGAATATAAGGCGTTCGACCTCGCCTGCCCTTTCGAAGCCAAGCCTTCGGTAACGGTGGAAG
>JAITPH010000011.1 GCA_031289515.1 Tannerella sp. | reverse complement strand
AAGGCTTCAAAGATAAAAAGCAGTTGACGGAATACTTGCTCTGTGAGCCTGTTATTGAATACGGACAAGATCTTCCATTCTAACCGGAAGAAAAAATTTAGCCGCAAAGCAACGCATCTTGAAAATAATGCGTACCTTTAGCCCGCTAAAATTGATAAAAAATGAGAAATATTATTATGCTATTCATGTCGTTTGCGCTGTTTGGACTGGTTTTAACCGTTGATGCGCAAACAGTTTCGTTAATGGAAATTCCGGAAGCCGGAGAGAAAACTACGCTTCATGACGGATGGTATGCCCGCCGGGCAAATGAAGTACTTGTCGACGGCAACCAGTTGACTGCGCAACCATTCGACCGGTCGGGCTGGATGAAAGCCCGCGTGCCGGGTACCGCGCTGACCGCAATGCTCGAAAACGGACTTTTCCCGACGCCGGAGTTTGGTCTGAACAACGAACTGATACCCGACGTCTACCATGTCGGCAACGATTTCTATACATTCTGGTATGTTTTGCCTTTCGAGGTGAAAGACTTGCCGAACGATCGGCAGGTGTGGCTAAACTTTCGCGGCATCAATTATAAAGCGGACATTTACCTCAACGGCAAACGTATCAATACTTCGACTCACGAAGGCATGTTCCTTCGCAGCAGTTTTCCTGTCTCACAATATCTGGTAGCCGGACAGACAAACCTGCTCGCCGTAATTGTCTTTCCGCCCGACCAGCCCGGCGATCCGAACGGCGGACAAGGCGGCGACGGAATGATTGCCCGCAATGTGACCATGCAATTCACGCCCGGCTGGGACTGGATTCAGCCTGTTCGCGACCGCAATACCGGCATCTGGGACGAAGTAAGCATCACAACCACACGCGCTGTCAAAGTTCAACATCCATACGTTACGACAAAAGCGCCCGGCATACGCCAACCTGAAGGAAAGCAAAAAGATGCGTTTGTCCGCACATCCGTAGAATTGGAAAACATTTCCGACACGCCGCAGACAGGAACGCTCGTCTGCGAAACAAACAACGTCCGCCTGACGCAAAAAATAACGCTCAAGCCAAAAGAACGGCGAACAGTCGAAATGAAAGAACTGACCGTCGGCAATCCCCGCCTGTGGTGGCCTAACGGAGTAGGCAGGCAGGAACTGTACGACATGAGCATCGCCTTTGATATAGACGGCGCAATAAGCGACAGCCGCAAATTGCGCTACGGCATCAGGGAAATCGCATCCGAAGCATCGCCGCAAAACGGAGGTCGCATCTTCCACGTAAACGGACAGCCGTTATTTATCACCGGCGGCAATTATATCGCATCCGACTGGCTGCTGCGGTTGTCGCCCGAACGCTACCGCGACGAAGTACGCTTCCATGCCGAGATGAACGTGCGAATGATTCGCGTATGGGGCGGCGCGTTGCTGGAACGACCGGAATTTTACGATGCGTGCGACGAATACGGCATCCTCGTCTTTCAGGACTTGTGGGGCAGCGGCGATTGCAACGGCGCGTGGATAGACCCCATGAAAAAGGAATCGCGCGAAAGACGCTGGGAATATCCCGACAATCACGACCTTTTCATCGCCTCCGTAGAAGATCAGGTAAAGATGATACGCAACCATCCGAGCCTTTGCGTCTGGTGCGGCGCCAATGAATGGCCGCTGGCAAAAGACATAGACGAAAGGCTTAAAAACGACGTTTTCCCCCGCATCGACCCCGAAAGAACGTTCATCAGCTACTCTACTGATACATTATTAATAGGTAAAAACAGGGAAAACATAGGCGACGGACCTTACGGCATTCAGGAGTTGGAATGGTTTTTCGAGCGTCATGCACCGGCTTTCAATCCCGAAGCAGGCTCGGTCGGCTCGCCCGAAGTCGAGAGTATGCGCGAGATGATGAGCGAAAAAGACCTCGCACAGGTACCGCGCAGAGGCAGAGCCATAAACGCAGTCTGGCGCTATCATAAAGACCTCGGCTACGGCGCTCAGTTGGAACGCTACGGCAACGTGACCGATATAGAGAGCTACTGCAAATACGCGCAGGTAGTAAATTACGACCAGTACCGCGCATTCATGGAGGGCTGGGCGTCGCATATTTGGGAATGGTACACCGGCATCCTGATTTGGAAAACGCAAAATCCATGGACGTCGTTGCGCGGACAGATGTACGACTGGTATCTCGACGTCAATGCGTCGCTCTACGGTACAAGGAAAGGCTGCGAGCCGCTTCATCCGCTATATAACAGAGCGACGCGACAGGTCGAACTCGTCAATACGGCGCTCGGAAATCACAATGTCACCGTAAAAGCGACCGTATACGACCGGCAGGGAAAAATCCTTGCAGAGAAAAAAGCAGAGACGGAAATAGCTCCGAACAGCGTAAAAAAACTCTTCGACGCGCCCGCGCCGCAAAATATCGAAGGCGTTTATTTCCTGAAACTCAGCCTCGAAGAAGCCGGAAAGGAAGTTACAAGCAACATATACTGGCTGACAACGACGCCAAACGACTATACTTCATTAGAAAGTCTGCCCCAAACGACGCCCGAAGTCGAAATAGCGCTCAACAAGCACAATAACGCCTATTCCGGCTCAATAGTTCTTGCCGCAAAAGACAGGATTTCGTTTTTCAACCGCATCAAAGTCTTCGACAAGACGACCGGAAAACGCATCTTGCCGGTACATTATTCGGACAACTACATAACGCTAATGCCGGGCGACAGGCAGAAAATCGACATTTCGTTCGATTCCGCCCTGCCCGAAGAACAGGTAGAAATAGTCGTAGCCGGTTGGACTTCCGACAAAGCCGTCCGCATCAAATAAACGACGTCGGCCTATTTTTTATCCGCAACCGAAGGCACAAGTTTGGCTGAAAGATCCGGCGTAGCCATATCCTTGTCGAACGGAAACATCGGACGGAGAATCCTTTTGTACGGAAGGCTCGGCAAGTCCTGATTGACGCCGCCAAGCGTAAGCGCCATCATCCAGTCTGCCTGAATATCAAACAGTTCCGGCACAAGATAGCCCAATTTCACCACAACAATGTCAGCTTGTTTGGGGTCAAGACCGTGTTTCTCAAATTCGCGTACATAATGAAAACCCTTACGTTTCTCGGTGACTATCGCGTAGATATTGCCGATTTTTACAACAACTTCCCTGTTATCCGGATTATCGAGATAAACAGAAGTAACTTTGCCCGACAGTCTGACCGGAGGCGCGAAACGGTTATCAATTTCCGCTCCCGCAACGCCGTCTACCGTATTCCCTACCCCGGCTTTGATAGCTTTTTTTACAAATTCCGGTCCGGGTATTGACGCATAAATAAGGCTTTTTCCTTTATCGGTCTTAAATTCTTCGCGTTTAAGCAACTCGGTCAGCGTCCAAGTCACATCGCCTGCGCCACCCGCCGTCGGATTATCGCCCATATCGCTTATGAAAAAAGGCTTTTTGTCGCTTGCAACGGCTTTTGCCAGACATTCGTCCAGCGTAGCTGTCGGCGCGACAAATTCAAAATCGTTCCTGACGCTCCAGAAATGATGCGCAAGATATTCCGCCGTGCGCGTCACCATATCCTTGTCGTCGCCGGTAACCATCACCGTGGCGCGGTTTCTCGGCTCGTCCGCCCAAGCGTAACCTATCCAGATAGCAGCGTCGATGACACCGTTTTGCGCCGCAGCCGGAGCAACGGCGGCATAAAGCGACTTCGCAGGCTCGACGCGCGTACTCGTCTGTTCGCCTGCAAGCAGAACAGGCACCGGAATCCATGCCTTGTATCCGGGGCGTCCCTTTCCCGATTCCAGTCTTTCAAGCAGATTTGCGACAGCCCGCTCGCGCGAATCCATGGAATCTTCGTGAGGCGCCAAGCGGTAGCAAGTTATCAGATCCGTATTTTCGGCTAAAGTCCATGACACGTTGCCGTGCAAATCCATGCAAGTCGAAATAATCGCATCCCTGCCTATCACTTCGCGTATCCGGACAATCAGGTCGCCTTCGGGGTCGTCCAGTCCGACAACGCTCATGGCTCCGTGAATATCCAAAAACATGGCGTCGTAGGGCGCATTGGCTTTCAGCAAATCGAGAATGTTTTTCGTCATCGATTCGTAGGCTTCGCGGGTGACTGCGCCTCCGGGCGTAGCCCTTGCCACAAGCGCCGGAAACCATTTCGCCTTTCCCCGCAGAGGCGCGCCTTCATTCAGAAACGGATACAGCCTGAGAATAGACTCGCCGTAGGTTTTGCGAAACATGTCTTCGCTGGTCAGCGCAGGCGAAAACGTGCTCGACTCGATAGCTATTCCGGCAACGGCTATGCGCGGCGTCTCGCGGGAATAGGTTAATACTGTTGATACTGCAACAAAAAACGGCAGTATAAAAAATCCTGTTCTTTTCATTTATCTATATTTTTTCGTTTGTAATTGTCCGCACAAAAGTAGCTCAAAAAAAGAGAAATAAAATTTTTTGGAAGAAAAAGTATTTTTTTTTTGTTTATAAGCACAAAAGCAGTACCTTTGCAGGCGTTTAAACTAAGCGATACATCAACATGCCCGTAATGCAGCGTCTTGGTTGGACAACGTAAATTATTAATAATTAACTAATTAAAAAATTTTAAGCAGTGGACACTTTAAGTTATAAGACCATTTCTGCAAACAAGGCAACTGTAGATAAAGAGTGGATTGTGGTAGACGCCTCGGGTCAACATCTGGGACGTATGAGTTCAAAAGTAGCGAAACTTTTGCGCGGAAAGTACAAAACGAACTTTACTCCTCATGTTGATTGTGGTGATAATGTGATAATTATCAATGCAGACAAAGCCGTTTTAACGGGAAAGAAATGGAACGATCGCATCTATTACACGTTTTCCGGGTATCCCGGAGGACAGAAAGCATTTTCGCCGGCCATATTGAAAGAAAAAGGCGACGACCGACTGTTCCGTAAAGTAGTTAAAGGCATGTTGCCTAAGAATAAACTTGGAGCCAAATTGCTCGGCAATCTGCACGTATATGCAGGCGGCGAGCACAAGCACGAAGCGCAACAGCCCAAGACAGTAGACATAAATTCACTTAAATAATCATTATGGAAGTTGTAAATGCAATAGGAAGACGTAAGGCGGCAGTAGCCCGCGTTTACGTAAAAGACGGTAATGGCAAGATTACAATCAACAAGCGTGACTTGGACAACTACTTCCCTTCATCGCTCCTTCAGTATGTCGTAAAACAGCCGTTAACGAAATTGAACGTACTGGAACAGTACGACATCAAGGTAAACTTGTTCGGCGGCGGTTTCAAGGGACAGTCTGAAGCAACGCGTTTAGCTATAACCCGCGCATTGATAAAAATCAATCCGGAAGATAAACCGGCGCTGAAGGCAGAAGGATTTGTAACCCGCGACCCGCGTGCAGTTGAGCGTAAAAAGCCGGGTAGACCCAAGGCTCGTAAGAGATTCCAGTTCAGCAAACGTTAATCTATTTGTGAGTTTCTTACAAGTAAAGCGCGTTTAGTATCTAAATTATCCGGATTTTTTCTGCATGTAAAGATGTCGGAGAACTACCGGACAATTGATGTTCAACAAAAAGAAAGTAAACGAATTAAAAACAAAAAAAATGTCAAGAGTAAGTTTTGAACAATTATTAGAAGCAGGCGTCCATTTCGGGCACCTCAAAAGTAAATGGAACCCTGCAATGGCTCCATACGTATTCATGGAGCGCAATGGTATTCATATCATTGACTTATACAAAACAGTTGCCAAAATAGATGAAGCTGCGGAGGCAATGAAGAATCTCGCCAAATCGGGGCGCAAGATTCTATTCGTAGCTACCAAGAAACAAGCCAAGCAAATCGTTGCAGACAAGGCTACGGCGGTTAATATGCCATACGTTATCGAGCGTTGGCCCGGCGGTATGCTGACGAACTTTCCGACGATACGCAAGGCTGTCAAGAAAATGTCGACCATCGACAAGATGGCTACCGACGGTACTTTCGACAATCTGTCGAAGAGAGAGAAACTGCAAAGAACACGCCAGCGAGCCAAGCTGGAGAAGAATCTCGGCTCTATTGCCGACCTTAGCCGCCTGCCGTCGGCTTTGTTCATCATAGACGTGCTGAAAGAGCATATCGCAGTGCGCGAAGCCAACCGTCTCGGTATTCCGGTGTTTGGAATGGTTGATACCAACT
>JAITPH010000210.1 GCA_031289515.1 Tannerella sp. | reverse complement strand
TCGAAAATTCCGGCATCTACCGGCTGAATATCCGCAACGGCAAACTGACGCAGATTTACGATGGCGCGTTTTATGCCATCGGCAACAGCGTTGGCTCTGACGTGGGAGGCGCAGGCAGGTCGGAAATGACTTTCGACGATAAGGGAATCCGTTTCATCACAACCGACGTTGATTATGCTCCGCTCATTCATCTGGCGTGGAAAGACGCCGGAATAACCCATTTGTCGAAAGGACGTATTTCCATTCAGGAATATCAGCCTTATAAGGATGGTTTTCTCGTCATAGCCCTTGATGAACAGCAGGGTTCCGAAATTTATCTTATTGACAAAAAAGGGAACGCTTCACCGCTGACTGCCCTCAACAAGCCTGTTTTCGATGAATACAACATCGTAAAACCCGTTGAAATAAAGTTTACCGGCAAAACGGGCAAAGAGTTGAACGGATATGTCCTCCCTCCTGCAAATTATGAAAAGGGACGGAAATATCCCGCCATACTCGACATTCATGGAGGACCCAAAACAGCCTACGGTACGATTTTCTTTCATGAAATGCAATACTGGGCGAATCAGGGTTATGCCGTATTCTTCACCAATCCGACAGGCAGTTCGGGACGCGGCTCGGAGTTCTCCGATATACGCGGAAAGGTGGGCGAAACAGACTACAGCGACCTGATAGCATTTACCGATGCAGTAATTGCGCAGACCGACTTTATCGACGCCGACCGTCTTGGCGTTACCGGCGGTTCCTACGGCGGACTGATGACCAACTGGATTATCGGACAGACCGACCGTTTCAAGGCTGCCGCTTCGCAGCGCGGCATTTCGTCGTGGCTTTCGTTCAGCAATACCAGCGACATCGGATATACCTTCTCTTACAGTTATTGGGGCACGGACATCTGGAAAAACGGTCAATTACTTTGGGACGCTTCGCCGCTGAAATACGCCGACAAGGTCAAAACGCCTACCCTTTTCATTCACAGTGAACAGGATTACCGTTGCTGGCTGGTCGAAGGCTTGCAGATGTACTACGCCCTGCAATATTTTGGCGTTCCGTCGAGGATAGTCGTTTTTGAAAACGAAAACCACGAACTGTCGCGTTCGGGAAAACCGCAAAACCGCATCAAACGGTTGGAGGAAATAAAGGGATGGTTTGACAAGTATTTGAAAAACTGAAATCGAATATGAATAAATATCTGTGGCTTTTATCGGTAATCCTGCTGTTGTCTTGCGCCGGAGAAAACGGACGCAAGTATTATCAGTCGCTTGATTTCTATGCGGCGCATAGCGACAGTTCGCTTATACTGCTGGAAAAATTCAAAACCTATCAGCAAACGACCGGCGTAACTTGCGGTCCGAGTTGCGTATTGATGGCGCTGGATTATTTCGGCAAGCTGGGAAATTACGACGAAATGCAATTGAAAGCGTTGCGCGGCACTTCGCAGGATACCACTTATTTGCGGCATTTATTGAAGATTTTTGATGCAGTCGGCGGTTTCAAATACGTTTCTACTTTCGATTACGATAAAAAAGACATTAAGCCGTCTCTGTTTGTAGATTTACTAAAGAAAGGCGTTCCGGTTATCATCGGTACAAACGAATGGGGCGGGCATTGGCAAATCGTAATAGGTTACGATACAATGGGAACAGGAACAATTGAAGACGACGTGCTGATTCTTGCAGACCCTTACGACCGCACCGATCATTGCAAAGACGGTTACATTGTTTATCCGCTCGAAAATCTCTATTACGGCACCTGGCGACCCTATTACGCCCCTGATTTCAATTGGGGGCTGTTTGTAGCTGCATTGCCCATAACACAACATGAATGATAAAATTGACAAGACAATGAAAAAGACTGTTTTTTTTCTCGCATATTTTTTCTGCATTGCCCTGTTATCGGCGCAAAAGCCGGTAACAAAGGAAACTATTCTTGAAAAGGTGCAAGAAACCGACCCCTACCTGCGGGAAACAAGAGGTTACTTGCATGAACATCCCGAAGTGTCGGGAAAAGAATTTGAAACCGCCCGATTCATTCAGGCGGAAATCGAACGGTTGGGACTGCCCGTAACCAAGGTGCCCGGTACCGGATTTTATGCGATACTGGATACGCACAGACCGGGCAAAACCATCGGTTTGCGTGCGGATATCGACGCATTGCCCATTACGGAGAATCCGTTTAATTTAAATCAAAAGAAACGCCGGATTTCCCAAAACGAGGGCGTTTCGCACGCTTGCGGACACGACGGACATGTCGCCATCTTGCTCGGAGCCATCAGGATACTTAATGATTTGCAAGCGCGGCTGACCGGAAAAATCATCTTCATCTTTGAAGAGGGCGAAGAAACCAATTCGGGTATCAACGCCATGGTTGAAGCATTGCGTCCCCTGAAAATAGACGCGATTTACGGCAATCACCTGAGATCGTCCCTGAATACCGGAGAAATCTACATTCAGGAAGGCGCTATTATGGCAGGTACAGGCACAATCGCTTTCGACGTTGTCGGAAGAGGCGGACATGCTTCGCGCCCCGACCTGTCCATCAATCCGGTATTTGCCGCGGCAAACGTTTTGACCGGTATTTCAATCGCATGGAATAATCAGCGTGACGTTACCAAAACGCTCACACTGGGTATTTCGCAAATACAGGGAGGAGAAATTTATAATGTGATTCCCAATTCGGTTTTCATCGGAGGCACCATTCGTTTTTTCGACTTGTCGGAAGGCGAAAAGGGATTCTCTATTTTGCGAAAAGTCAGCGAGTCCATTGCGCAGGCGCATGGCTGTTCGGTCGAATTTCATGATAAAATGGGCATCGCCATGGGACCTGTCGTCAATGACACGACCCTTGCACGATTTGCCCGCAATGCCGTGAAAGAACTCTATCCGGATAAAGTTCTTTCGGGAGAACAGTATATTTGGTACGCAGCTGAAACTTTTGCAAGATACAGCGAACTGGCGCCCACCCTGTTCACATTCACAGGTATCGGAAACGACAGTCTGGGCAGTGGCGCGGAACATCACAACGACCGTTTCGACCTCGACGAAGACGCGCTTTCTTACGCATTGGGAGCTATGGTACAGTTTGCAGTAAAGTTTTTGAATCTCTAAAAGATACTATAAGTGTGGTATTGCGGCAATCCCGCAATCTGCATACCTTTGCAAAGCAATTTTTTTAAACATTAATACATAATTAATCATGGTAAAGTTAGTAAAAATCTTAGTATTATCAGCAATTTTATGCCCGTTTTCCGCCTTTTCGCAGGGAAACAGCGCCATCGGCGGCGAAAAGCAGAGTTATTTTTTCGATTCTTCGGTTCGTTTCGACGAAAAAATACCTTCTCCCGAACAGTTTCTGGGTTATCAAACCGGTTCCAAAATCACGGAACATCACCGGATTATCGCTTATTTTGAAAAACTGGCGTCCCTGTCCGACCGTACAAAACTGATCGAAATCGGACGCACTCACGAAGGTCGGCAACTGCTTATTCTTGCCGTTTCTTCGCCCGAAAACATTGCACGGCTTGACGGCTATCGCACGGAACGCAACAAGGCGCGCAAAGCAGAAACGCCCGAAACGCCTCTTATTCTGTTCCTCGGTTACAGCGTGCACGGCAACGAGCCTTCGGGCGCAGAGGCTTCCCTGCTTTCGGCGTACTATCTGGTTGCCGCGCAGACCGAACAGGCGAAACAGCAACTTGCCGACGGCATCTATTTCATCGACCCGGTGCGCAATCCCGACGGACAGGAACGTTTTGCCGAATGGGTCAATTACAACCGGAGCATCCGTTTCATCAACGACAGCGGCCTTGATCGCGAACATACGGAAGGCTGGCCTCGCGGACGCGGCAATCATTACTGGTTTGACCTCAACCGCGACTGGGTGAACATCGTTCATCCCGAAAGTCAGGCGCGCGTCGCGTTCTATCAGGACTGGCTGCCGCATGTTCAGGTCGACCATCATGAAATGGGCGCTAACAGTTCGTTCTTCTTCGAGCCGACCGACCCCGACGGTAATGAAAGCCGTTTCGTACCCAAAGCGACGTACCGGCTAAATGCCGAATTTGCCGACTTTTACGCCAAGGCGCTCGACAGGATAGGCTCGTTCTATTATACCAAAGAGGGTTACGACAACAAGAATCCTACTTTCGGCTCGACTTATCCGGACTACAACGGCGGCGTAGGCATTCTTTTCGAGCAAGGCTCTTCGCGCGGCATACGGCAGGATTCGGAAAACGGACTTCTGACTTTTGCCCATACGGTCAGGAATCAGCTCGTGTCGAGCATCGCTACCATCGAGGCTGCCCATGCCAACCGTAAAGCGCTTTTCGACCTGCAAAAGGAATTTTTCGCCGTCAATCCGAAAAACAGCGGCAAAAACTATATCATCGGCGATGCCTACGACCGGTCGCGCCTCAACAGATTCATCAACCGGCTGCTTGCCCACCGCCTCGAAGTTTATGAAAACAACAGCGATATTACCGTCGACAGCGTGAAATACGAAAAGGGCAAATCCTACATAATTCCTGTGGCGCAAGCCAACAGCGCGCTGGTGCAGATTATTTTCGACGATAAAAAGGGCTATGACGATGCAAGCAAGTTGAGTTATGGAGCAGGATTTTCGGTTGCATACTCGTCGGGGCTGGCTTACGCTCAAATAGCCGCTCCGTCCAAAGGCGCTCGACTGGAAGAAAAGCTGAAAAACGTTGTCGCTCCGTTTTCGCGTTCCGAGTACGCCTATCTCATTGATTTCCGCGACTCGCGCAGTCAGGTGGCGCTGTTTCGACTGCTGGAAAAGGATATTATCGTTAAAACGGCTTCCCAGACGTTCTCCGTAAACAACTCCGGACAGACGGTTGATTTTCCGGTCGGCACGCTGTTGATTCCGGTCGGCAACCAGCCTCTTTCGTCCGGAGAGCTGTTTACGCTGCTGAAATCGGTCAATGAAACGGAAGGAATTGATGTTTTACCTGTTGCGACAGGATATAATATAAAAGGCGCAGATTTGGGAAGCAACGCTTTCCGTCGCGTTCACCGGCCGAAGGCGCTGGTTTTGACAGGGGGAAGCGTTTCTTCCAATGAAGCGGGCGAAGTATGGCATCTGTTCGACCAGAAACTGGCTTATCCGATTGTCCGCGTCGAAGTCGAATCGTTCAACCGCATTCCACTCTACGAATACAACCGCATTATTCTCGCAGGAGGCTCTTATACGGAATTGAATGCTCAGGCAATCGAGAAGCTGAAACAGTGGACTGCCAACGGAGGCGTGCTGATTACCATCAACAGTGCTTCGCAATGGGCAAGCCGGAATCTGGTTGAAACCCGCACCGCGACACGTCGCGCCGACAGTATTCCGCAGTTTGCGGCATCGGCCGTCCGCCGCGGACTTCCGACTTCAGTCATTGAAACGAGCATCAACCTCAACAGTCCGCTGGCTTACGGTTTGACGCGGAAAAGCCTGCCGGTCTCGAAAGAAAATCTTTCCGTATTGAAGGGCAGTCCGGAAAACACGGTAGCCACATACCCGAACAGTCCGTTGCTCAACGGTTATCTGCACAAGGAATCGGAAGCGGTTTTCAGAAATTCCGCATCTATCCTGATCGGCAACAATGTGATTCTGTTTGCCGAAGATCCCCTGTTTCGCGGCGTCTGGGATGCCACGGAAAGGACTTTCGTCAATGCAGTGCTGTTCGGCGATCTGATACGGTCGGGATTCAGGTTTTGATAGCGGGAGTGCGGCAGAATACGTCATAATAAGGAACGAAGCAATCCGGCGATCCGGATTGCTTCGTTCCTGATTATGACGTATTCTGCCGCACTCCCGCTGTCAAAACCTGAATCCCGACCGTATCAGATCGCCGAACAGCACTGCATTGACGAAAGTCCTTTCCGTGGCATCCCAGACGCCGCGAAAC
>JAITPH010000194.1 GCA_031289515.1 Tannerella sp. | reverse complement strand
AAATCGCCGTTTTCGTCCTGCGTCAACAGTGCGTGATAGCGACTTACCTGCGGGTCGTTAATGACTAATGTGTTGTCGGCTGCCTTTCCTATTTTAATTTCCATTTTCCGAAACGTCTTATTCTGTTTCCGTCTGTTCTTCCGTTTTTTTGTTCCTGCCTGCTACTTCGGATTCGAGCAGGTCTTTCAACATTCTTAACGGCTCTTTGGGTATAACAAGTTCGCGCGGCTTGCCTTCGCCTGCAAGCATCAACAGCTTCTGTTTCGGCAAATTGATTTGCAAGATATGCCTTTTATTGATAATATGGCTCTTCCCGACACGAATCAGGATAGTATTCGGATCGGTTATCTGCGCGTACAACATGTCTTCTACTTTTCCTATGTTGACGGCGAAAGTAAACTGGATACCCTCGGATAACAGCAGTTTTGTATAATTCCTGTCCGCTTCAAAATATAGAATATGTTCAATATTTATACGCAACAACTCGTCTCTTGTCTTAATCATCAAGTATTTATCCATCGAAATCGCTATTATTAGTTGTTTTTTATCTAATGTCTTTGTTTTTTACGGAAAGCAAAAGTACGGGTTTTTATTATTATTTCCAAAAATATACAAAATATTTACATATTTTATCACTCTTTTATCGTTTCTTTTGTCTTTTTCGGCAGGACTTTGTTCTTTGCTACGGTAGCTATAAAATCCTTTAAATAAAACGGTTCAAAGTAGGCTACATCCTCGAAACGCTTTTCGTCGAAGGCTTGCTGCGACAAACGGCGCATATCCGACGCAAGCGGACGGATTTCGTCGATGAAGACTGCGTTTGGCGATGTTATGACGGTTTTGCACTTGGCGCTTCCGTTGCCGAAAAAATAGACTTTTCGCTCTGAAAGATACTTCGAGTATGATTCTTCGGTAATGATTTCGGCTTCGGTATCGCGGACTTTTTGTATCGACTTGTCATAGATTGCAGCGTAGACTTCCATCCGGCGAGCATCGAGCATCGGGCAGAAAAGCGCGTCTTCCGGCAAATCCGCTTCCGGCAAATCTTCGACAACTTTATGCGCTAATATATATAATGTAGGGATGCTCAACAATGGGACATTCAGCCCGAAGCAAAGACCCTTAGCCATAGAAACGCCTATACGAAGACCGGTATAAGAGCCGGGTCCGGAACTGACAGCCACAGCATCGATCTTTTCGTCTATTTTCATAGCTTCTTCGACATAAACGCCAAGCAAAGCCGCGTGCGACTGTTCGTCTTTCGAGACCCGCTCAAACGCAATCTCGTCATTAACAGTCACAGCCACAGAACAAACCGCAGTCGATGTCTCTATATTTATTATTGCCATATACAAATTTTTTGACCGACAAAAGTAAGGATAATATATCTGATTGCAAAATAATGATTTTCGTAATTTCAATTCTTTTCGTACCTTTGGCGCGTTTTAACATGATTATACTTATGATTCAATCAATGACCGGCTTCGGAAAAGTTACGACGGAGCTTGCGACCAAAAAAGTAACAATAGAGATTAAAGCGCTAAACAGTAAGCAATTGGATTTGTTTGCCCGTATCTCGCCTGTCTATCGCGAGAAAGAGATGGAGATACGTTCCTTCTTGTCGCAAAAGATTGAGCGGGGCAAAGTCGAACTGACGATTACAGCCGAAAGCATAGGTAAAAACATTGATTCCAAGATAAATGCGTCGGTCGTCGAAAGCTATATGAAGCAGATAGTCGATATTGCCCGGACAGCCAATATCGAATGTCCGACGGACTGGTTTTCTACCCTGCTCCGCTTGCCGGATGTCATAAAATCGGAGATGGAAGAGGTCGACGAGACGGAATGGACGCTTGTAATGACAGCTATCGAGGAGGCTATCGGTCGCCTTCAGGAGTTCAGACGGCAGGAAGGCGCTATGCTTTACAAGCTGTTTGTGCAAAAGACAGCAAAGATTTCGGAGCTGCTGAAGCAAATAGAGCCTTACGAAAAGGAACGCATAGAGAAAATCAAGAGCCGCATACAGGAAAACTTGCAGAATCTGACTGAAATTCAGGTAGATTACAATCGTTTCGAGCAGGAAATGATATACTATATCGAAAAGATTGACATCAATGAAGAGAAATCGAGGCTGGACAATCATCTCAAATATTTCGTCAAGACGCTTGAAGGCGACTGCGGACAGGGAAAGAAACTCGGTTTCATTGCGCAGGAGATAGGGCGCGAAATAAACACGCTGGGGTCGAAAAGCAACCATGCCGAGATGCAACAGATAGTTGTCCGCATGAAAGACGAGTTGGAACAGATTAAGGAACAGATACTTAATGTGTTATAAATCCGAAGGCAACGGCAATCATGGAAGGAAAACTGATAATATTTTCGGCGCCGTCGGGGTCTGGCAAAAGTTCCGTCATACAGCATCTTTTGCAGCAGGGATTGCCCCTGCAATTTTCCATTTCCGCCACAAGTCGCGCTCCGCGCGGTAACGAGCGTCACGGAACAGACTACTATTTCTTCACGCCGGAGGAATTTCGCGCCCGCATTGAGGCAGACGATTTCCTCGAATATGAAGAAGTTTACAGGGACAAGTTTTACGGCACGCTGAAAAGCGAAGTCGAACGCATAATAAAAGACGGTAAAAGCGTAGTGTTCGACGTCGATGTAGTCGGAGGATGCAATATCAAAAAGATATACGGCGAGCGGGCGCTATCAATTTTCATCGAGCCTCCGTCAATCGAACACTTGCGAAGAAGGCTCGAAAAGCGAGGCACGGACGCGCCGGAAGTCATACAAAGCAGATTGGAAAAGGCGGAGTTTGAACTGAGTTACGCTCCTAAGTTCGACGTCGTAATTGTAAACGACATCCTTCCGACCGCTCAACAGGAAGCGCTCAAGGCAGTAACGGATTTTATTCAACAATAATAACTTAACAATCAATGGTTACCGGAATTTTTTCAGGCTCGTTCAATCCGATTCACATAGGTCATTTGGCGTTGGCAAACTGGATATGCGAGTTTTGCGACATTGACGAGTTATGGTTTCTCGTATCGCCTCAAAACCCGCTTAAAAAAGGTATGGAGATGATGGACGAAAGAAAACGGCTGGAGATGGTCAAGGCGGTCATTGCCGGTTATCCCCGCTTCAAAGCAAGCGACTTTGAGTTTTCGCTGCCGCGCCCTTCATATACGATCAATACTCTTAGAGCCTTGCACAAGGCGTATCCGGACCGCGATTTCCGCTTGATAATGGGAGCAGACAACTGGAGCACGATGACGCAATGGAAAGATTACGAAAAGTTAGTCGACGAATTTTCGATAATCGTCTATCCCCGAAAAGATTGCGAAATTATCATACCCGACGGTTATCCCAATATAAAAAAGGTGGAAGCGCCTCTTTTAGAGGTATCTTCCACCTTTATACGCCGGTCGGTCGAAGAAGGAAAAGACGTCCGTTTCTTCCTACCCGAAGCCATCCGTAATTTTTGTCCGTTTTCCTGACAAGTCTTTTATTTAGCCACTCTTTCGAGCCATCTGACCATTCTGAGCATGACTAACATAGAAAGACCGCACGCCACCGCGAACACGCACCAGCATTGCCACAACGAGACGGATGTATATAAAAGACCTCCGATGAACAGTATCGAATTGCCTATTGCGGTCGCAGCAAGCCAGCAACCCTGCATCAATCCCTGCAAGTGAGGAGGCGCTACCTTGGAAACAAATGAAAGTCCGAGCGGCGAGATAAACAATTCCGCTACCGTGAGGATAAAATACATGGCAACCAGCACCCAGGGCGTTAGTTTCATCGCGCTGATATCGTCGGGCGACATTCCGGGAAGGGCCGATTTGTCCGGCAACGATAATGAGACGGTCAGCAGGAAGCCATAAGCCACAGCCGCAATTCCCATACCGATAGCAATCTTCATCGGCGTCGAAGGCTCTTTTCCTTTCTTGCGAAACGAGCCGAAAAACCACATAATCAAAGGAGTAAGAAAAACTACAAAGAAAGGATTAACGCTTTGAAATATCTCCGCTCCCTTCAGTGTCGTAAAATCCAAATCAATGCTTATAACATCAAGATTTATATAGTCGCGGGCGAAATAGGTCAGCGAATAGCCGTTTTGATGGAACGAAAACCAGAAAAAGATTACAATGCCGAACACCGCAAACAATGCGTAGATTCTTTGGCGAATCTCTGTGGCGGCCATCTTTATTTCGGACGAATCGACTGTGGCGTTCTTAACTGCAAGTTTATTTGCAGGGTCGGGAAATTTCGACCGGTTGAACATATAGATGACAAGCGAAACCAGCATCATAAAGATAGCGGCAATGAACGCATATTGGAAGCCGCGACTGAAAACGTCTACATATTGATTGCAAAAAGCGCCTATATCGGAAACGGGTCCGTTCAATGACACTTCCGAAGCATAAGTAGTCAGTTTATTCATCTGCTCTGCCGCCATGGAACTGCCTTTACCGATGTATTCGTGGCACAATTCCGGCAGTCCGGCGTTATAGTCGAATCCGTTTTGCTTGAGCCACCAATTCCTTAATCCTACGGCTATGAACGGTGCAAAGAAAGCTCCTACATTAATAAACATGTAGAATATCTGAAAACCGGCATCCCGCGATTTCGAGAACTTCGGGTCGTCGTACATTTGACCTACGAGAGCTTGCAGATTGCCTTTGAACAGGCCGTTTCCGAAAGCTATCACAAAAAGACCGAAACAAGTCAAGGCAAGATAAACGCCGAAATTGGGAACAGGCGTCGGCGTAGGTATTCCGATAATCAGGTAGCCGACGGACATTACTATTATTCCCAATAATATCGTGCCTTTGTAATTGCGGGTTTTGTCGGCGATTACTCCGCCTAACAAAGCCAGAACATAGATTGAAGCGTAAAAAGCCGAATAGATATAACCGGTCGACTCTTCGGACAATCCGAACTTTGCAGAGATGAACAATGTAAGAATTGCCATCATAATATAAAACCCAAAACGCTCGCCCATGTTTGACAGGGCGGCTCCAAGTAATCCTTTAGGATGATTTTTGAACATGATACTAAAAATTAAAGTGTTTATTATTTAGAGATTATTTTGTTATCTTCTTGATTGAGCCGGTTTCGGGATAGAACAAGACCTTAACCGGCTGTTTCTTGTCTTCGAGGATGACCGGCGCAAGCGTTTCCTGCGTACCGAACTGAACTACAGGCGTTTCCTTTTTAAGCAACGTCTTGTTGTTTCTCGCAATCTCGACACGCCCCCTGCCGGGAGTATTGTAGACAATGCCTTTCGGCATTTTGGCTTTCTTTTCGGCTTCTTTCGGGTCGAGCGCCGGAGCGCGATCTATCGCCGTAAGGCTGATGTAAACAGGCTCGCCTCCCAGATCATCGTCGTCGAGGATGCCTAACTTCGACGAAAAACGAAACAGGACGTCTCTGTCAAGTTCGTCTTCCGGAACGACTGTGACATCGAAATACAGCGTCTCGCGCGTCTCGTAACCGATAAACAGGTTGGTCAGCGCCTTTTCCTGTTCTTCAAGTTTGCTGATGACAATCTTCATTGCCTCGCCGTCGGGCGGCAAATTGTCGGCGTCGCCGGTAAGGATGTCGGTACGGCTTTCGCGCAGGTGATATATCTGCTTTGCGGCAACCTCAGCCTGCCGTGCGACGGAGCCGGCCATCAGCAGTTCTTCGCTGTATACCGACGTCGGCGGTATCGTCTGCACCGCTGTCTCCTGCGCGAGTTCCTCTTCTGCTACAACTTCGGGCGTATATTCCTCATTTATAGCGCAAATCAGACCGTCGCGCGTAAGATAGACGAACGGAGCAACCGTCTTTTGCTTAAACTCTATCCTGTAAACGTTGTCAATATCGGGGACGCCCTTGTTTGTCAGCGTCAACTTGCCGAGTTCGTAATAGACTCTGTCTTCAGTGGCAACGTTCTTGACTCCGAGATAGCGTTCGGCATATCTGTAATACGAGCCTGCCTTGACAGTCACTTTCGTAACCTCGGCATTAATGATAAACGAGGTCTTGGGAAGCGAGTAAGTCACTCCGTTACCCGACGCTTTTGTCGGAACAACTTTTTCTACGATAGTTTGCGCGGTCGCAGTAGCAACACAGAGCGCCAAACCGAGTAATAATATGTTATATTTCATTCTATCAGCTTGGATATTATTAAAATGACAGCACAAAACTAAATATTTTTTTGCAAGAAACCAACTTTTTCAAAAGTAAAATGTATTTTTGTATTCAATTATTTCAAAAAAACTATTTATATATGAACAATAACAGTCAGAAACAGAACGAGATTCAAGTAGAATTGTCGGATGAGATAGCGCAGGGCACTTATGCCAATTTAGCTATCATAGCCCATTCGTCGGCGGAGTTCATCATCGATTTTATCCGTATCGTGCCGGGCGCGCAAAAAGCCAAGGTCAAAAGTCGCATCATATTGACGCCCGACAATGCCAAAAGGCTTTTGTACGCTTTGCAGGACAATATTCAAAAATTCGATGACATGACGAAGAACGGCGGCGTCATCAACAACAACCCTTTCGGCAATATCATTCCGCCTATCGGAACTGTTACCGGGCAGGCATAATCAGAGGCTTTCAAGAATCTTCTTCAGAACAGCCTGAGCCGAAATCTCGCGGTTGGCGGCTTCGGGTATGACTATGCTTTGCGGGCTTTCTATCACTTCGTCCGTGACAATCATATTCCGGCGAACAGGCAGGCAGTGCATGAAATACGCATTGTCGGTCAGCGCCATCGTCTCCGAATCGACTGTCCATGCGCGGTCGGTCGATAATATTCGTCCGTAGTTCGGGTCTTTGTATGCAGCCCAGTTTTTGGCGTACACGAAATCAGCGCCCTCAAAGGCTTTGCGCCGGTCGTATTCGACGCGGGCGGCTCCGACAAACATCGGGTCTAAGTCATAACCTTCGGGATGAGTGATTACAAGTTCATATCCGGCTGCGTTAATCCATTCGGCAAAGCTGTTAGGCACTGCCTGCGGCAACTGCTTCGGATGAGGCGCCCATGTCATTACGATTTTCGGACGCTCTGTTTTCTTGTACTCCTCAATAGTAATCAGGTCGGCGTAGCTCTGCAACGGATGTCTGGTCGCCGCTTCCATACTGAAGACCGGACGACCGGAAAATTTTATAAACTGACTGATAATCTTCTCATTATAATCATCCTCCTTACTTTCAAAACGGGCAAACGAACGGACGCCGATAATGTCGCAATAACAACCCATCACAGGAATAGCTTCCAAAAGATGTTCGGGTTTGTCGCCGTCCATTATCACTCCCCGCTCTGTTTCGAGCTTCCATGCACCCTGATTGACATCGAGGACGATTGTGTTCATGCCAAGATTCATCGCGGCCTTCTGGGTGCTGAGGCGCGTGCGGAGGCTCGAATTGAAAAACAGCAACATAAGCGTCCTGTTACGTCCGAGTTCCGCGTAACGAAAACGGTCTTTCTTTATCTCCAATGCGTCCGACACGGCTTGTTTTATGTCGCCGATATCTTCTACTTTTGTAAAATGTCTCATATATGTAATACTTTAAAAATTATTTCAAAATCAATTGCGCGTTTGTCCTTTTCCTTCTATTATATATTTATATGTAGTAAGGTCGGGCAGCGCCACAGGACCGCGGACGTGCATCTTTTGAGTGCTTATGCCTATTTCGGCGCCGAAGCCGAATTGCGCTCCGTCGGTGAACGCTGTCGAAACATTGGCATAGATGCAGGCGGCATCCACTTTTTGCTCAAATAAGGCTATTGCTTCCTTCGATTCGCTTATTATACATTCGCTATGTTTCGAGCCGTACAACTTAATATGCTCAATCGCTTTTTCTATACTGTCGACAGTTCGTATACTCATCTTATAATCAAGAAATTCCGTACCATAACTATCGCTTGTCGACGACTTCAGCAAGTAGGCCGGATAGCGGCCTGTCAGCGCTTTTTTTGAAGGCTCGTCGGCGTAAATGATAACGTCGTTGTCGGACAGTTTTTGGCAAATAGGAGGCAAATCGTCCACTCTTTCACTATGAATAACAAGGCAGTCGAGGGCGTTGCAAACGCTTACGCGGCGCGTCTTGGCATTGGTTACAATCTCGTGTCCTATCTCTCTGTCGCCATACTTATCGAAATACGTATGGCAAACGCCTGCGCCGGTTTCAATTACAGGAACTTCGGCGTTCTTGCGTACATAATCTATTAAGGAAGCGCTTCCGCGCGGTATTACCAAATCTACATAACCGACGGCTTGCAACAATGCCGTCGCAGCTTCGCGTTCGGGCGGAAGCAACGTGCAGGCGGCTGTATTAACGCCATGCTTTATTAATACTTCCCGGATTATTTTCACGAGGGCTACATTCGTATCGTAAGCGTCGGAGCCGCCTTTCAGCAGGCAGACGTTACCGGACTTGAGACAAAGGGAAAACACGTCGAAAGTAACGTTTGGACGCGCTTCATAGATGACGCCGACGACGCCGAACGGTACAGACATCTTGCGTATCGTCATGCCGTTCGGACGGACTGCATGGCTCAAACATTTGCCTACAGGCGATTGCAGCAAAGCCACCTGTCGCATATCTTCGGCAATACCGTCGATTCGCTCCTTAGTCAGTTTCAGGCGATCGTATTTGAGATCATACTGATCCATGCGCGATAAGTCGTTGTCATTTGCAAACAGTACGGAATCTTTGGATGCAATAAGGGCATTGGCGGCGTCTCTTAAAATTCCGTTTATCTTTTCTTCGCCTACATTTGCCACCGAATCGGCGGCAAGGGCTGCATTTCTTATCATTTCAATTACTTTCATAAATTTCTTATTATTTCAATCATTTTTATAAGCTGTTTCAATCCAAATATAGATAATCATAATGAATTACAGGTTTATCGGAATGTTTGCCGATACGCTTGCGGGCTTCTTCGCTGTTAAATCCGGCGCATCCGACGCCTATCTGCCTGCCCGAACTATCGATTATCCTGAGAATATCGTCTTTTTCAAAGTCGCCGGTAATACCGGTCACGCCAATAAACAATACGCTTGTAGCCTTCGGCTGAAGCAATGCGTCGCGCGCTCCGTCGTTTACGATTACCTCGCCTTTGGCAAAGCCTTCGGAATGAGAAATCCATTTCTTGACATTGCTTACCGATTTTGGCGACGGACGGAAGCGGGTACATACAACCGAAGCGTCTTTTTTAAGAACGTCCGTCAGTATATTGTCGCGCATACCGTTTGCTATGACGACGGCTATTCCTTCGTCGGCTACTTTGCGCGCTATACTGCATTTTGTCAACATTCCGCCGCGTCCGAACTGCGATTTTACAGTCTGCACGTATGACGACGCATTCTGCCCGGCATCGGTTATTTCTCTTATCACCTTAGAATCCGGCGAAGATGGGTCGCCGTCGTAAATTCCATCGACATTAGTCAGAATAACAAGCGCATCCATGCTCATCATTGCGGCAATCAGACCCGAAAGCTCGTCATTGTCGGTAAACATAAGCTCCGTTACCGAAACGGCGTCGTTCTCGTTTACTATCGGAATAACGCCATTCTCAAGCATCACGTTCATGCAGTGTCTCTGATTCAGGTAATTGCGGCGCGTGCCGAAGTTATCTTTCATCGTCAAAACCTGACCGCACGAAAGGTTATGCTCGCGAAACAATTCGTAATAGCGGTTTATCAGTTTGGCTTGACCTACGGTTGAGTACAGCTGCCTTGCCGAAACGGCGTCTATTTTCCTGTCGGGTTTTATCTCGCTTCGCCCCGATGCCACAGCCCCGGACGAAATCAAAACCACCACTACGCCATTGCAGCGCAAATCGGCTATCTGGTCTACCAGAGCAGACATCCGCGTCACATTCAATGTTCCGTCGCTCCGCGTCAGGACACTGCTTCCTACCTTAACTGCTATTCTCTTATACTGAAACATACCTTTAAAAACGAATCACAAAAGTAAGACAAAATTTCAGAAAAAAACAGCGTTTCTCGCAATCAAATGATTAATTAAGTATTTTTATCAGTTCAAGCTCTTATTTTTACAAAAAGAATATCTACCTTTGTACCCTCTAATTTGCAAAAAATGAAGCTAAAAAGAATCATTGTTAATTTTCTATGTATACTACTGTATTCCGTACTATACATAAGTTGTTCGGAGAAGAATGAAGACCTTGTTCCCGATCCGGTCGTATCGTTAAAAGCGGACAGGAATTATCTGAAATCAAACGGTATAGATGCCGTAACCTTTACCGTGGATGTCGACGGAACGGACGCCAGCAACTCTTCCGTAATCCATATTAAAGGCGACCCCAACACTACCATTTCGGGAACCAAGTTTTCGACAAACGTTCCGGGTTCGTATACTTTTTACGCAACTCACGGGCTGCATAAATCGCCTGAAATTCAAGTTGACGCATCGGCCGTCGTGGTTCTTATGACGGCAGATACCGCATCAATAAAGGCAAACGGCATAGACATCGTCACATTTTCCGTCACCGAAGACGGAACGGACGTGAGCGACAAGGCTACGATAATCCGTAGAATAGACGAAAACGACAACTCTCCGCTTACGGATAATACGTTTTCTACAAAGAAGCCGGGAATTTACTCATTTTATGCTACTTACGGAGATTATACATCTCCGGATGTTCAAATCAACGCTACTGTCTATCTCAAAATGCGTGCAGATACGACTTCCATCAAGGCAAACGGAAAGGATGCGGTCACTTTCACCGTGACGGCAGACGAGGACGACATCACGCAGGAAGCCGAAATAATGCTTATAGAAGACGGCAATGCCATAAAAATCGATAGCAACGTCTTCGTATCGAATATATACGGCAATTATGAGTTTTTTGCCCAATACGACGATATGGCTTCCGATACCGTCAGCATCGAAGTCCTCAACATAAATCTGTTGATTACTGCGGACAGGACAACCGTTTCGACAAACGAGAGCATAACCGTAACCGCCATTTCAGGCGAGACAACAGACGTAACGTCGGAAATCGTTTTACACGTTGTACATGACGATACCGATGAAATAATTGACGGCAACACTTTTACGCCTTCGTCATTCGGCTCATATACTATTTTTGCCGTTTACGACGACGTTCAATCCAACAGTATCGATATAGAAGTTTTGCCGGCTAATATCACGCTTTCTGTCGACAAAGATCAAATAATCGCCTCCGGCACAGACAGCGCGACATTTACTGTGAGCGTTGACGGAAAAAGCATTGACGACGCCGTAATATACATTAAGGATTACATGGCGCTGCCGCCCGGTTATAAATTTTCGTCTTTTACGCCCGGCACGTACATTTTCTATGCCCAATTCGGAGACATCAAATCCGAAGACGTTGTCATAACCGTTAACAGTAAATTCTTTAAGCAATCTGTCGCAATGGAGGCCGTTGCTACATGGTGCGGCTATTCTCCGCAAATGATGCAGGCATTCTTTAGCGTACATAAGAATAATTCCGACAAGGTACAGATAATGTCGATACACCCATACGACAGCGATCTTGGAAGTTCGGATGTTAAAACGGAAGATTTTATTGACTTCTATAATATCGGATCATATCCTTTCGGGATAGTAGATTTGGATGAAAAACTCTATTCCCGTACTCCCGAAGCAGTATTGTCTGCTCATAACCGCATGAAATATATTCATCCGGTGGCAGCCGGAATAGCTATCGAATCTCAAAAATATGACGACAACATAAGTATCACCCTTAAAATCAAGGCTTATTATACGCATGAATACAGTGTTTGCGCCGTAATTGTAGAAGATTCCATAATCAAACCGCAACGCATATATCCCAATAATTCCATGGCTTTGGCTTACTACGACAGTACGTTCATGCATTTCGGCGTTGCTACGTATACAATGCCTGACGCTCCGATTACGTCGGGCAAATCGTTGGGAACAATCGAAGCGGGACAGGAAGTAACGGAAAGTTTCTCGATTGCAACAAACCGCGTCGTTACGTCAAAACGCACCATTAACTACTCAAATTGCCGCGTCGTCGCTTACATCATGAGAAAAGAAGGCGACAAGTACTACATTAACAATGCAAATACCTGTCCTGTTGTAGACGGCTACGTCGATTACAAATACGAGCAATAAAGACGGTTAATCAGATACTTGCTTGTTGCCTTGCGACCGTATTTCGACGCGCCGTATCTTGCCGCTTATTGTCTTGGGCAATTCGTCGACAAACTCCACTATACGCGGATATTTGTAAGGCGCGGTAATCTTTTTCACATGTTCCTGAATCTCTTTCACGAGCGTTTCGCCGGCTTTGCTTTTATATTCTTTCGACAGAACGATGGTAGCTTTCACAATCTGACCGCGTATTTCATCGGGAACGCCTGTTATAGCGCACTCTACAACAGCAGGATGCGTCATCAGGGCGCTTTCGACTTCAAACGGACCTATGCGATATCCCGAACTCTTTATGACATCGTCGGCACGACCTACAAACCAATAGTAGCCATCCTCATCGCGCCAAGCCACGTCGCCTGTATAATAAATACCGTCGTGCATGGCATTATATGTAAGTTCAGGATCGCGGTAATATTCCTTGAATAATCCAATCGGCTTGTTACCGGTACGAATCACTATCTGTCCCTGTTCGCCGTCTTCGGCTTTTGTACCGTCGGGGCGCAGCAAATCGACGTCATATTGCGGATTCGGCAATCCCATAGAGCCGGGTTTCGGCGTAGTCCACGGAAAAGTACATATCGAGAGAGTTGTCTCCGTCTGTCCGAATCCTTCCATCAGCTTTATTCCCGTCAATTTATAAAACGAATCGAAGACGGCAGGATTGAGGGCTTCGCCTGCAATGGTACAGTATTTCAACGACGACAAATCGTATTTCGACAAATCTTCGCGTATGAGGAAGCGGAAGATAGTCGGCGGCGCGCAAAGCGACGTTATCCCATAGTCCTGAATCTTCTGCAACATATCGGCAGGAGTAAACTTTTCGTGGTCGTATACGAATACCGTAGCGCCTGCAATCCACTGTCCGTACAGTTTTCCCCAGACAGCCTTGCCCCATCCGGTATCGGCTATTGTAAGATGCAGGCTGTCTTCTTTAAGATTGTGCCACATACTGCCGGTCGTGATGTGTCCGAGAGGATACAGGAAATTGTGTATGACCATTTTAGGCTCGCCGGAAGTGCCGGACGTGAAATACATTATAGAAGTATCGTCGTTTGTATTAACCTTTGCAGGGCGCACGAAAGGAGCAGCATTGTCCATGCCTTTATGAAAATCGCCGAAACCGTCGGGTACCAGCGGACCTATCGAAACGAGTTGCTTCACCGTCGGAGAATCGGGCATCGCTTCCGTGATATGCTCAAGGATAATGTCCTCGCCGGTGCAGACAATCATCTTTATACCGGCAGCATTTGCGCGGTATATAATATCTTTTTTCGTCAGCAGATGAGTTGCCGGAATGACGACGGCGCCAAGTTTATGCAAGGCTACTATCGAAAACCAGAACTCGAAGCGCCGTTTCAGCATCAGCATCACCATATCGCCGCTTCCGATACCTAACGACTGAAAATATGAAGCCGTCCTATCCGAACAGTCTTTCATTTCGGCGAAGGTGAAATCTATATGATCGCCCTTGTCGTTTGTCCAACAAAGCGCTTTTTTTTGAGGCTCCGTTTCAGCCCAAGCGTCGACTACGTCATATCCGAAATTGAAATTTTCGGGTATTGTAATCTTGAAATTTTTCTTAAAGTCTTCCTGCGACTCAAACGTCGTTTGCTCCAAAAATCGTTCTACCATCTTCAAGTTAATTATAATTGTTTGCTGTTAAATATCAGAGTATTATCGCCAAAAATTTCACTTCTTTACCGTCAAGAGCTTTCATCCCATGCGGCAATTCGGAATTAAAATAGATGCTGTCGCCTTCTTCGAGGATAATTTCCTTTCCGTTTATCTGAAGTAACATTCGTCCGCATATCACGTAGTTATACTCCTGACCGGTGTGCGTGTTCAGGTAAACAGACTCGCTGTCGGGTTTGGGATGGACGGTGACCATAAACGGATCTGCCTTACGTTTCGAGAATCCTGCGGCAAGCGACTGATACTTATACGCTTTCGTGCGCTCGACCGATATGCCTTTGCTCTTTCGGGTGACAAAATAAGAACTCATTTTCGGCTCGTCGCCAAACATCAGCGTAGTCAGTTCTACTTCGTAAGCCTGCGAAATCCTGTGGAGTATGCTGACGGATATGTCTACCGTGCCGCTCTCAATTTTCAGATACTCGTCGGGAGAAATTTTGCATACTTCGGCCACTTCTCCAACGCTGATTTCCAATACATCCCGAAGACCTTTAAGTCGTTCGGCAATTTGTTTTATTTCTTCATTCATATATTTGTAGGTAAAAATTTTATAAAATTCTCTACTTGAGGCATTAATGCCTGCACTCCGTCGTTTATTATAACGTAGTCCGCCTGTTTTCGCTTCAGCGCTTCGGGCATCTGGCGATTCATGCGTTTCATAATATCGGCTTCGGTAGCGCCGTCGCGAAGCATAACGCGCGTCATTCGCATATCGACCGGAGCGTATACCATAAGGACGACGTCGACTTCCTTATCCAATCCCGATTCATACAGGATAGCGGATTCCATTGCGCAATGTCTTGACGTCTGCCGCCCGATCCATTCTTCAAAGTCATCCTTCACGACAGGATGAATAATGCCGTTCACTTCGTGCAGTATCGTTTCGTCTCCAAAAATAATTGACGCAAAACGCTTGCGGTCAAGCCTTTCATCAATGTATATATCATCGCCGAACATACTTTTGAGTTTCATCTTTATGGCAGGCGACGTATCCGTAAGTCGCTTGCTTTCGTCGTCAGCCATATAAACAGGAATACCGGCAAGCATCAATAGCTTGGATACTACCGATTTACCGCCTCCTATGCCTCCTGTGATTCCTATCTTCTTCATTGCTTATTTATGTTCGATGATAAATTCAAGTTCATTCGGCGATATTGCGGCGTTTGTGACCCACGAAGGTTTTGCCGTCAGTTCGACCAAGACTTTGCCTGTCGGCTGATTGTCTTTAAAATCGCTGAAAGGTATCTTTATTTCGAGCGATTCGGCTGTCAGTTCCTTGTAGCGCGAAAAAGGTATGTTGCATGTCGCCTTGACGGTCGAAGGAAATATCCGCAGCACATAATCGGACGGAACGTCGGGACAAATAACCGGAATTTGCATTACCTTCTCTGTAAATTCCTCGACAGGAATAGTGATTTTCACCGTTTCTATCTCCGACTTCACTCCCGGCGGCAAGTCCAGCTGAGCGGTTATTTCTCTCTTTTTTGAGACGTCGTCCAATGTTACCGGCGCTGTTTTTACCTCGTTAATTTTTTCGAGCATCCCTGCATTGCCGTATAAACGGACTTTTTCCTGAGATATTGTGATTTCGTCGGATATTTTATAACCCGGCCGGGTATTAACCTTAACATTGGCGACGACAGGAACCGTCCGGTAGCATAACGAATCGAAAACGACTTCGACTTCGCGCGGATCTATAGATACTACCGACGTAGACGAAATCAGCTGCTTCGACACGGCGGATTCGAGCATACGGCTCGAAACGAAAAGCGACGAATCCGACGAGCGGGGCAATTTGGCGACTGATATTTCGACAGGCGTAAAAGTGGCTTTGCTTGAATAATACAACAAAGTCGTGCCTCTGTCCTTTATCGCTATGCTTATTTTTTGCGGATTATTCTCCGAGAGAATCCATTCCGACGGTACATCTTTATAACGCAAAGGCAGTTCTACCCTGCGTTCATAATAGTCTTGCAGGCTTTGCAGAAACCAAAATCCGAACGACAACAACAGGAAGAAAAGAAATATCAATATCTCCTTCCATCGTTGGCGCATAAAGAATGTCGTCATCCTGACGAATGTCGATTCTAATGCAGACTTCAGTTTATTCTGCATGGCTTCAAACATGTTTTAGAGCCGTCAGGATTTGGTCTGAATATCTTCGGCAGAAGCGAATACAGATGCTCTATCTACCCGAATACGGACGCCTTCGGATATTTCTATAAGCATGTATTTTTCGGCTATTTCCTTGACTTTGCCGTGAATACCGCCTGCGGTCACTATCCTGTCGCCAACCTTCATGGCTTCGCGTGCGCGCTGAATGTCTTTCTGACGCTTCTGTTGCGGACGAATCATGAAAAAATAGAAAATAGCTATCATCGCTACAATCATCAATATGCCCATATAAGAGCCTTCTCCGCCTCCGTTTGCCGGCGCAGCATCTAAAATCACAAAAGATATAATGTTCATTTCTCTAAAAATTAAAAATTTATCATTCCAAGTCGAGGACTGCAAAGATAGTACAATTTGAACATAATTCAAAAAAATCAGTCCTTGAACAACAGTTTTTCTTTTTTCAGTTCATCTACTATCGAATCAAGCACGCCGTTGATGAAAGTGCCGCTCTTGGGCGTGCTGTAATATTTTGCCGCATCGATAAACTCGTTAAGCGTCACATTGACAGGTATCGACGGAAAGTTAAGCATCTCTGCAAGAGCCAGCTGCATGATTATCATGTCCATGTTGGCTACTCGCTCCGTCTCCCAGTTCTTTGTGTGCCGGTCAATGCGTTTCCGATATTCCTCGCCATTCAGAAGCGTCTGCCGAAACAGTTTTATGACGTAGTCGTAATCGTCGTTGTTATTGAACATCGGCATCAGTTCCTGACTTCCGCCCGCATTTTCGTCGAATCGCTTAATCGTTTTCATTACAAACGATTCGATGATATCTACGTCTTCGTTCCAGTAGATGCTCTTCTCTTCAAGATATTCTTCGACATACTCGCTGTTTGATATAATGCGTTTGAAAACGAGCCGCCAGAACTCTTTGTCGGTCTCATAACCGTCGTCCGGATTATTGATATAATCGGCGTAGACGTCGGATTTGAGAATCAAATCGAGCATTTTCTTCACGAAATCAAGGTCGTCCGACCATGAGATGCCATGCTCTTTTGCGTATTTCAGCAGCGCTTCGTTCCGCATCATCTGACCGGCTAAACGATTGTTCAACAATCGGGTGTCGGGATTGAGTTCCTTGTCCGTAGGAACATACTTATGGCGTTTGGTCTCTATCAAACGCTCGTACATGCGCGTAACTTCCACAATGAGCAGCAAGAAGTAAAAGTATAAGTCGTAAGAACGCCGCAAACTCAGCAGTAGCTCATTTTCTGCTATTTTCAGGTCGCCTGTTCCTTTCTGATAGTACGCATATACTATTTGCAATACCTTTATACGGATTAAAATTCGATTAATCATTAGCTTAAAATAAAAAGTATTTATCAAGATTTCGGGTGCGAAGATAGTATTATTTCTTCTAAAACTGCATTTTTTTTTGAAAAATACTTGTTTATTAAATAAAAATTACACATATTTGAGGTCTAAATTCGACAAAGATTGAACGATATGGCTATAGAAGAATTGACAGAAAAAGACAGTAACTGGCTTGGAGACAAGGAGATTGTATACTCTAAAGCTATCAAGGCGGGTAAGCGGATTTATTATCTTGACGTAAAGAAAAATCTGAAGGGCGACTTGTTTATCGCCATTACCGAAAGCAAGAGAAGTCAGACGAAGGAGGGTGATGCCGTCACGTTTGAGAAGCACAAGATTTTCTTATACAAAGAAGATTTCGACAAGTTCATGGACGGCATGGAGGATATCATAAAGTATATAAAGGAACGGAACTCCGGCGCAGAGGCGGACGGTTACCAATAACCGTCCGACATTCGTATATATACAAAAAGTGAGACGAACCAATGAAGGCGTCTCACTTTTTCACAAAGCTGTCCGTTCAGACGTTAAGCCGGATGAATTGCTTCAGTAGGACATGCATCAGCACATGATCCGCAATCCGTGCATAGCTCCGGGTCGATCTTATATATATCGCCTTCGGAAATCGCGCCAACAGGACATTCATCAATACAAGTACCGCAAGCGATACAACTTTCACTAATTAAGTAAGCCATAATTTTTTTGTTTTATAATTAACCAGCCGACAAAGATATAGCATTTTTTTTATATACAAACATTTAGTTCTATTTTTTTGCGAGTGCAATAACTTTGCTGTTCCTCCGTTTATAGCTACAAATACTTTGTTTTGAAGAATATAGTCTACATACTTGCGTTCAGTTTGTCTGCGCTGCCGTCGTTTTCTCAAAAGCGGATAGTGCAGAATCAGCCGTATGCCGACCACAAGCTGTATCATTTCGGCTTTCACGTAGGTCTTCATACTCAGGACTTATTGCTGACCAACAACGGCATAGCTGCTCCAAACGGCGAGATATGGTTTGCCGAAATACCCACTTATGCACCCGGTTTCAGCGTAGGCGTTATCGGCGATTTGTTTCTCAACCCGTATATGAATCTCCGTCTCTCTCCTACCATTCACTTCGGCGACAAGACCGTCTATTTCACCGAACTTGCAGATAACAAGGAAAAAAAGGCAAGCATCCGCTCAAACTATCTGTCGGTCCCTCTGGATTTGAAGATTTCGTCGATGCGCCTGAACAACTATCGGCCATACGTTCTCGGAGGCGTCTTCGGGGCAATCGATCTTGGACGCAAAAAGGGCAATGCTTTATTAATGAAGCAATTAGACTACGGTTTTGAATTTGGTTTCGGTTGCACCGTCTACATGCCGTTCTTCAGGTTAGCGCCGGAGATAAAGTTCAAGTTCGGGCTGCCCGACATATTGGACAAAAACCGCGACGACCTCTCGAACGAAGCCGACAAGATATATACAAACGCGCTGACGAAAGGGACTTCGCGCATGGTTGTTGTCACCTTCAATTTCGAGTAGCGATTATTTCAAAGAAGACGTAGACGAAGGGAGAGGCAAAAATGACGCTGTCCAACCGATCCAACATTCCGCCGTGTCCGGGCAGGATATTTCCGGAATCTTTAGCTCCGTAAGTACGCTTTATCAGTGATTCTATCAAATCGCCGAAAGTACCCGATACTACCGTTATCGCGGCAAACAACAGCCAGTAATACCATGTCAGTTCCCTGAAAAAATACGACAAAACCATTGCTGCGGCAACGGTAACGACAAATCCGCCGACAAATCCTTCCCATGATTTCAGAGGCGATATGCGCGGAAACAGTCGGCGTTTGCCTTTCCAACTGCCTATCAGGAAAGCGCTTGTATCATTAATCCAGATAAAAATGAAGACCATCAGCGCCGGAACGTATTCGGGCGACATCGTATAATGGATAAAGCATAACAGAGAAAGCGAGCCCGCGCAATAGAAATGAGCAAAAAAAGTCTTGCACCACTGAGCTACCGGATTGGAAGTGCGGATATATAAACCTGAAGCGACGTATATCAGCATTATTACAATGTAAGGCAAGAACGCTTCACGCCCGACGTAGCCTCCGGCATACAAACAGGCGGAGATGAAAAGATATGCGCCGCCGATTATGCCTGTCAGTCGCTGCCACGCAGAGCCTTCAAACTTGGTTAGCGCGTAGAATTCGCGTATCAGCAAGGCTGTCGCGACGCCAAAAACTCCCGCAAACAAAAACGGATGCAGGCATATAGCCGCCACTATCAGGGCTACAAATAAAATGCCGGTAAGTGTTCTGGGTATAAGATTTTTCAAGGTGATAAATATTATTGTTAGCTTTTACTTTCTGTATTTTTTTTGTCAATAATCTCCTCGCTGCGCGAAACCCAAGGACGTTTGCCGAAAATGCGTTCTACGTCTTCCGAATATATCACTTCGGATTTCAGCAGTACTTCTGCAAGGGTATTATGTTTTTCCCTGTTCTCCGAAAGAATTTTTTTTGCCCGACCATATTGCTCGTTTACAATGCTTTGCACTTCTCCGTCAATCACTTTTGCGGTATCTTCGCTGTAAGGCTTTGTGAAGCCCCAGTCCTGACCGGTCGAATCATAGTAATTGAGATTCGGCAGTTTTTCGCTCATTCCAAAGTAAACGACCATGGCGTAAGCCTGTTTTGTGACACGTTCGAGGTCGTTCGAAGCGCCTGTTGATATTTCGCCGAGGAACAAGTCTTCGGCAGCCCTTCCTCCGAGCGTTGCACACATTTCGTCGAGCAATTGCTCGCGTGTCGTTATCTGGCGTTCCTCCGGCAGATACCATGCAGCTCCGAGCGCCTTTCCGCGCGGTACTATCGTCACTTTTACCAGCGGATTGGCATGTTCGAGAAGCCAACTCAACGAGGCATGACCCGCTTCGTGATATGCGATGCTGTGACGTTCCTTTTCGGTCATTATCTTGCTGCGTTTTTCCAGACCGCCCACGATACGGTCTACCGCGCTCATAAAATCATCTTTCTGAACGTTAGACTTGCCGTTTCGGGCTGCTATCAAAGCCGCTTCATTACAAACGTTAGCTATGTCGGCGCCCGAAAAACCGGGCGTCTGGCGGGCAAGAAATTCGGTATCAATTGTTTTGTCCGTTTTTATAGGTCGGAGATGAACGGCAAATATTTCCTTACGTTCGTTCAAGTCGGGCAATTCAACGTGAATCTGACGGTCGAAGCGTCCGGCGCGCAAAAGAGCCTTGTCCAAAACATCCGCTCGGTTTGTTGCCGCCAAAATGATGACGCCGCTGTTCGAGCCGAAGCCGTCCATTTCGGTAAGTAGCTGATTGAGAGTGCTTTCGCGCTCATCATTGGCGTTCATGTTAATATTTTTACCCCGCGCGCGTCCTACGGCATCAATTTCGTCGATGAATACTATACAGGGGGCTTTTTCTTTAGCTTGACGGAACAAGTCACGTACCCGCGAAGCTCCGACACCGACAAACATTTCGACAAAGTCGGAACCCGAAAGCGAGAAGAAAGGTACATTAGCCTCGCCGGCAACAGCTTTTGCAAGCAACGTCTTACCTGTTCCGGGAGGGCCTACGAGCAACGCTCCTTTGGGAATCTTGCCGCCGAGTTCGGTATATTTACCCGGATTTTTCAGGAACGAGACGATTTCTTCGACTTCCTGCTTGGCTTCGGCAAGTCCGGCTACTTCTTTAAATGTAATCTTGTTCTTGCCGTCTTTGTCGAAAAGCTGCGCTTTGGATTTGCCTACGCTGAAGACGCCCATACCGCCCCCTACTCCGCCCGACATGCGACGCATAATAAAAAACCATACCACTACTATCAGAATGATAGGGCCAATCGATACCATTATGCTCCAGAAAGAATTGCTTTCTTCATCATACTTGACTTTTGCCGAGATATGGCCTGTTTCGACCGTTTCCTTATAAAACTCGGAAAATTTGTCAGCCGAAGGTATCGTAGCGACAATTTTCGTGCCAAGTTCTGCCGCTTTCGCCGATTCATGTCCGAAAACCTCGCCGTACTTATTGCTCTTAACCTTTGCCTCTACGACGTTTTTGTTCTTGTAGACGACCATCTCGTCGAAGACGTCTTTTTGTGTCAGTTCCTGAAATTCCGTCCACCAGATTTCTTTTTCCGTCGTCGAGTCTTTCGTCACAAACACGACTATCAGCGGGATAAGTATCAGGGCATAAATCCACATCATACCGGAACCGGGCTTTTTGTTCGTGTTCTGGCTTTTTTGATAATTGTTACCGCTATTTCTTGGGGTATTATTATTTTTCTCTTCCATAGTCAAATTTTTCGTGCAATAAGTTAGTAAATATCAGGGATTAAAGTCATTTTCGAATCCTCCCATAAATTCTCAAGTCTGTAAAAAGAACGTATCTTCGGCAAGAATATATGTACAATAACCGTGCCATAATCTAAAACTACCCATTGGGCGTTACGCAGTCCATCAACGAAAACAGGCTTTTCTTTGAGTTCGCTGTTTACTGCATCCCGGGTAAAATCGGTCAATGCGGATACCTGAATCGGGTTATTTCCTTCGCATATAATCATATATTGGCATATTGCGCCGGATATTTCCCTCAAGTCTACCAAAACGATATTATGTCCCTTTTTCTCCTGCAATCCCTTTACTATTGCGTCTATTAATAACTTTGTACGGTTCATCAAGTAACAAATTCCTTTCTAATTCTGCTCTGCAAAGATAGTGCAAGCAGAGGGTAAAAACAAAATATGTCGAATTTTTTTATAAAATATTTTGCAGAAACAAAAAAGATATCTAACTTTGCAGCGTCAAATAAGATCATTTTATTCTTGTTCTATGGTGTAATGGTAACACGTCAGATTCTGGTCCTGAAATTCCAGGTTCGAGTCCTGGTAGAACAACAAAGGTTGCAAATAGGGAATAATCTCATTTGCAACCTTTCCATTTAATGATACAACAAGATTCATTTCCCTTTCAGCAAAGAGCCGAGCAGTCCGCGGCCGAATTTAAACAGCGTATTGACAGCCTCGCGCTTAGCCTTTGTAGAGACCATTTTAGTAAGGCTACCCACCATGCTGTTATCCTTTTCGCGTTTTTGCTGACGCTCAAGACGTTCCTTTTCGATTCGTTGCTGACGCAGTTCCTTTTGCAACGTGAGTTCTTCTTTCCGGCGATTGGCTTCTTCTTTTGCCTGTTGGTCTTTTTCGATTTTTCCGGTCAAAATCTCGTAAGCCGATTCGCGGTCGATAGTACGGTCATTTGTACCAAACACAAGCGACGTCTGCATCAAGCTGTGGCGCTCGTCGGGAGTTATCGGCCCTGCCTGTCCCTGAGGCGGCAGTATCACTGCCCGCTCTACAATCGCCGGACTGCCTTTCTCGTCAAGAAAAGATACAAGCGCCTCGCCTACGCCAAGTTCGGTAATAACTTTTTCGCAGTTAAATGCCGGATTTTGGCGAAATGTCGAAGCGGCTGTCGAAACGGCTTTCTGATCGCGGGGAGTAAATGCGCGTAAAGCGTGCTGCACGCGATTTCCCATCTGACCGAGTATCACTTCGGGTATGTCAAGAGGATTCTGCGTACAGAAATATATTCCGACGCCTTTCGAGCGAATCAGCCTCACCACCTGTTCTATCTTCTCAAGCAAAGCCTTTGACATGTCGTTGAACAGTACATGGGCTTCGTCGAAGAAAAATACGAGTTTCGGCTTGTCCAAATCGCCTACTTCGGGCAGTTCTTCAAACAGTTCGGACATGAGATAAAGCAGGAACGACGTATAAATCTTGGGAGAACGGATAAGTTTGTCCGCTTCGAGGATATTAATAACGCCTTTTCCGCCTTGCGTCTGCATGAAATCAAAGACATCAAAGGCAGGCTCGCCGAAAAACCTGTCTCCTCCCTGTGTTTCGAGCGTCAAAAGTCCGCGTTGAATAGCGCCGATGCTTGCAGGCGAAATATTACCGTGCGAAACGGTATATTTAGCGCGTTCGATGCCGATATGTTCGAGCAGTTTGCGCAGGTCTTTCAGGTCGAGAAGCAACAGCTGTTCTTCGTCGGCTATACGGAAAGTCAGCGTCAGGACACTACTTTGGACGTCGTTAAGGTCGAGCAGACGGCTTAACAGCAGAGGCCCCATTTCCGAGATAGTCGTGCGCAGCGGATGTCCCTGTTCGCCGAAAATATCCCAGAAACACACAGGAAATCGCCTGTATTCAAAGCCTTTATCCGTAAGATTGTTGTCATCGACATTTTTTTGCAGATACGCATTATTGCCGCCTGCTTTGCTTACGCCGGACAAATCGCCTTTTATATCCGTTGCGAAAACGGAAACGCCCATGCTACTGAACGTTTCCGCCATATTCTGCAACGTACATGTCTTGCCTGTTCCGGTAGCTCCGGTAATCAGACCGTGACGATTTGCCATCTTGGGAACGATAAACAACTCTTTTTCGCCCGAAACGGCTATCAACGGTTTTTGTGCATTGTCAAGCATGAAAAACGAATTTACAGGTTAGTCCTTTATTTCCATCTTTATGCTGTCGTCATCCTTCATACTGCTGCGGGATGAGCGCGACGAAGCATTGCGTTCAAACTCGTCTCTGGTTCCTACAATTATGCGTTCAAATTCGCGTTGTCCAGTACCTGCCGGTATGAGATGACCGCAAATAACGTTTTCTTTCAAACCTTCGAGGTAATCTGTTTTACCGTTTATTGCCGCCTCGTTCAATACCTTCGTAGTCTCTTGGAAAGAAGCCGCCGACATGAAGCTGCGCGTCTGCAATGCTGCGCGGGTTATGCCCTGCAATATCTGGTTTGTCGTAGCTGAAACGGCGTTCCGTACCTGAACTGCTTTCAAGTCGCGGCGTTTCAGCTGGCTGTTTTCATCTCTGAGCTTGCGAGCCGTCACGATTTGACCCGGCCGGAGGCTCTGCGAATCGCCTGAGTCGGTTACTACTTTCTTGCCCCATATACGGTCGTTTTCATCCATGACATCAAGTTTGTCTACTACCTGCTGCTCAAGGAAGCATGTATCTCCCGGATCTACGACTTCGACTTTGCGCATCATCTGACGCACTATTACCTCGAAGTGTTTATCGTTGATTTTCACGCCTTGCAAACGGTATACGTCCTGTACTTCGTTCACGATATATTCCTGAACAGCCGTCGGCCCCTTAATGGCAAGAATATCGGCAGGCGTAATAGCGCCGTCCGAAAGAGGCATACCTGCGCGTACATAATCGTTTTCCTGTACCAATAACTGTTTCGACAACGGTACCATATATTTCTTTTCTTCGCCCAATTTCGACGTGACGATAGTTTCGCGATTACCGCGTTTTATCTTGCCGAAAGTCACCTCGCCGTCGATTTCCGAAACAATGGACGGATTCGACGGATTACGCGCTTCAAACAACTCCGTCACGCGCGGAAGACCTCCGGTTATATCGCCGGTTTTGCCGACTGCGCGGGGTATCTTGACCAGCACTTCGCCGGTCTTAACCGGATCGCCGTCGGATTTCGTCAAGTGAGCGCCAAGAGGCAAAGAGTAGTTTTTCAACACATTGTCGCTCGGATCTACGATAGAAGCGGCCGGCGCTTTTGTCTTGTCTTTCGATTCGATGATAATCATTTCCTTCAAACCGGTTGTTTCGTCGCTTTCTACCTTGTACGTGATATTTTCTTCCATACTTTCGAAAGCTATTACTCCATCCGCCTCGGATATGATAACGGCATTGAACGGGTCCCATTCTATTATCTTTTCGCCTTTCTTAACGGCGTCGCCGGTTCCGAAGAACAGTTTCGAGCCGTAAGGTATATTGCTGTTATGAAGAACTATCTTCGTATGCGGCTCGATAATACGCATTTCGGCAAGGCGACTTACAACAATGTTGCATTTATCGTCTATCGAATAAACCGTTCTCAATTCGTCGATTTCGAGCAGACCGTCGTATTTCGAATGAAGGCTGTTTTCGGTAGCGATATTTGAAGCGATACCGCCGACGTGGAATGTACGAAGCGTAAGCTGCGTTCCCGGCTCGCCGATTGACTGCGCTGCAATAACGCCCACGACCTCGCCTTTCTGTACCATCTGACCGGTAGAGAGATTGCGTCCGTAGCACTTTGCGCATACGCCTTTCTTCGATTCGCAGGTGAGCACCGAACGTATTTCGACGCTTTCTATCGGCGAATCCTGTATTATCTGGGCTTCATTCTCGCGTATCTCCTCGCCTGCCTTGACAATAGTCTTGCCGGTGATAGGATGTATAATATCGTGTACCGAAACGCGCCCAAGTATCCGTTCATAGAGCTTGGCAATAACTTCTTCGTTGTTTTTCAGCTCCGTACAGGTCAGACCGCGCAACGTGCCGCAATCTTCTTCGTTTACTATCACGTCATGCGATACGTCAACGAGACGGCGCGTCAGGTATCCTGCGTCGGCAGTCTTCAAAGCCGTATCTGCCAGACCCTTACGAGCGCCGTGCGTAGAGATGAAGTACTCAAGCACCGACAAGCCTTCCTTAAAGTTCGACAAGATCGGGTTTTCGATGATTTGACCGCCATCGCTACCGCTCTTCTGCGGCTTTGCCATCAAACCGCGCATACCTGAAAGCTGACGTATCTGCTCTTTAGATCCGCGCGCTCCGGAATCCATCATCATATAAATAGAATTGAATCCGTCGTTATCGGAACTTAACTTATCTATAAGAATCTTCGACAAGCGGCTGTTTATGTGCGTCCACGTATCGATAATCTGGTTATAGCGCTCATTGTTGGTAATGAATCCCATGCTGTAATCCGCCACAATCTGTTCTACCTCGTCGTAACCTTCCTTAACCAGCGCGTCTTTTTCTTCAGGGATAAGCACGTCGGCAAGATTGAACGACAGTCCGCCCTTGAACGCCATGTAATATCCGAGATTCTTTATATCATCGAGGAACTGACAGGTACGGGCTACGCCGCATACTTTGATAATACCGCTGATAATATCGCGTAACGCTTTCTTTCCCAATACTTCATTTACGAATCCAAATTCTTTCGGTATAAATTCGTTTACCATCAGACGGCCTACGCTGGTTTCGATCATTTTCTTCACCAGTTCGCCCTTTTCGTTCAAATCCTTTACGTAAACTTTTATAACTGCGTGTATATCAAGTATTCCCTCGTTATAGGCGATAGTTGCCTCTTCCGGTCCGTAAAACGTAAAACCTTCGCCTTTCATATTCGGGCGTGTCTTGGTGATATAGTAAAGACCAAGCACCATATCCTGCGAAGGCACCGTAATAGGCGCTCCGTTCGCCGGATTGAGAATGTTATGCGAAGCAAGCATTAGCATCTGGGCTTCAATTATAGCTTCATTTCCGAGCGGAAGATGTACAGCCATCTGATCGCCGTCGAAATCCGCATTGAATGCCGTACATGCGAGCGGATGCAACTGTATTGCCTTTCCTTCGATCATTTTCGGCTGAAAAGCCTGAATACCGAGACGGTGCAATGTCGGGGCGCGGTTGAGCAATACAGGGTGTCCTTTCATTACATATTCGAGAATGTCCCATACTACAGGCTCTTTACGGTCTACTATCTTCTTTGCCGATTTAACGGTCTTGACGATACCGCGCTCAATAAGTTTGCGGATAATAAACGGCTTATAAAGTTCTGCCGCCATGTCTTTCGGTATACCGCACTCGCCCATTTTCAGTTCGGGACCGACAACGATAACCGAACGCGCCGAATAATCGACACGCTTACCCAGCAAGTTTTGACGGAAGCGTCCCTGTTTGCCTTTCAGACTGTCGGACAATGACTTCAGCGGTCGGTTGGCATCCGATTTTACCGCGCTTGATTTGCGCGAGTTATCGAACAGCGAATCGAGAGCTTCCTGCAACATACGCTTCTCGTTACGCAGGATTACTTCGGGAGCTTTAATATCTATAAGACGTTTCAGACGGTTATTACGAATGATTACGCGACGGTACAGGTCATTAAGGTCGGACGTTGCAAACCGTCCTCCGTCAAGGGGAACGAGCGGGCGCAGTTCGGGCGGTATGACCGGCACTACTTTTACTATCATCCATTCGGGTTTGTTACGACCTTTTGAAGCGCGGAACGATTCGACGACCTGAAGGCGTTTGAGCGCCTCGTTCTTTCTTTGCTGCGACGTATCCGTCATTGCATGATTACGCAAATCATACGAAAGAGCGTCAAGGTCGAGACGTACCAGCAAGTCGTAAATAGCTTCGGCGCCTATCTTGGCAATGAACTTGTTCGGGTCGGAATCTTCAAGCATCTGGTTTTCTTTCGGCAGACTTTCGATTACCTGAAGGTATTCTTCTTCCGACAAGAGGTCGAGGTCGTTATGACCGTCAGCGATTCCTTTCTGAATAATGACGTAGCGCTCGTAATATATGACGGTGTCAAGTTTTTTGGACGGCAATCCGAGCAAATAGCCGATTTTATTCGGCAAAGTGCGGAAATACCAGATATGAGCCGCCGGCACTACAAGGTGTATATGCCCTGTACGCTCGCGGCGCACTTTTTTTTCCGTAACTTCAACGCCGCATCGGTCGCATACTATGCCTTTATAGCGGATACGTTTGTATTTTCCGCAATAACACTCATAATTCTTTACGGGACCAAATATGCGCTCACAAAACAAACCGTCACGTTCGGGTTTATACGTGCGATAATTTATCGTTTCCGGTTTAAGCACCTCTCCGAATGAATTTTCGAGGATTTCTTCCGGCGACGCCAATCCGATAGTGATTTTTGTAAAGTCACTCTTTATTTTCGTTTCTTTTCTAAATGCCATATCTTTTTGATTTATAAAGAGTTAATTATTCTAATGTAAAACTCAAACACAGACCTCTCAATTCATGCAGAAGAACGTTTAGGGATTCGGGGATACCCGGTTTAGGCATCGGCTCTCCCTTCACTATCGATTCGTATGATTTGGAGCGTCCTACGACGTCGTCCGATTTGACGGTAAGTATTTCCTGCAGGATATGTGAAGCGCCGAAGGCTTCGATTGCCCAGACCTCCATTTCTCCGAAGCGTTGACCTCCGAACTGCGCTTTACCGCCGAGCGGTTGCTGCGTAATCAGGGAGTACGGACCGATCGAACGGGCGTGCATCTTGTCGTCGACCATGTGACCCAATTTCAGGAAGTATGTGACGCCTACCGTTGCCGGTTGGTCGAAACGCTCGCCTGTGCCGCCGTCGTACAGATATGTTTTTCCGTAACGCGGTATGCCGGCTTTGTCCGTCCATGAGTTCAAATCGTCCAGCGAAGCGCCGTCAAAGATAGGCGTTGCAAATTTCTCTCCGAGAACTTGCCCTGCCCAGCCGAGAACGGCTTCGAATATCTGTCCGAGGTTCATACGCGAAGGTACGCCGAGCGGATTCAGGCAGATATCGACAGGAGTGCCGTCTTCGAGGAAAGGCATGTCTTCCTGACGTACGATTTTCGATACGATACCTTTATTTCCGTGTCGTCCCGCCATCTTGTCTCCGACCTGTATCTTGCGTTTCTTTGCCACATAAACCTTTGCTATCTGAATTATACCGGTAGGCAGTTCGTCGCCGATTGTGATGTCGTACTTTTTACGGCGCAACTCGGCGTCAAGTTCCTTGTATTTCTTCAGATAATTAAGGATAAGATTCTTAATCATCTCGTTAATATGAGAGTCGGAAGTCCATTTACTAACCTGAATCGTATTGTAATCAAGACCTTCAAGCGCTTTTTCCGTAAATTTCGAGCCTTTCGATATAACATCCATGTTAAGATAATCCTTAACGCCGAGCGAATTTTTGTCTTTTGTAATCGTCAGCAATTTGTCGATAAGAATTTTCTTTACGTCAGACATTTTGCTTGCATATTCTTCTTCGATTTTCGGCATTTGAGTTTTTTCCGTCTGGCGGCTATTCTTTTTCTTTATAACTCTTGAGAACAGATTTGTTTCGATAACGACGCCGTGCAGCGACGGAGTTGCTTTGAGCGAAGCGTCCTTGACGTCTCCCGCCTTGTCTCCGAAAATGGCGCGCAGAAGTTTTTCTTCGGGCGACGGATCCGATTCGCCCTTAGGCGTAATCTTGCCTATTATAATATCGCCCGGATTGATACGCGCTCCAACGCGCACAATACCTCTTTCGTCAAGGTCTTTGATTGCATCTTCGCTGACGTTTGGTATATCCGACGTCAATTCTTCCATACCTCGTTTAGTCTCGCGGACTTCGAGTATGTATTCGTCGACATGCACGGATGTGAATATATCTTCGCGGACGATGCGCTCGTTAAGCACGACGGCGTCTTCATAGTTATATCCCTTCCAAGGCATGTATGCGACTTTCACGTTACGACCCAGCGCAAGCTCTCCGTTTTGAATCGAATAGCCTTCGGTCAGGATTTCGCCCTTGGCAACGCGCTGACCGCGAACACAAATAGGACGCAGGTCGACGGTAGTACTCTGGTTTGTCTTACGCCATTTGGGAACGTTATATGCCTTAACGGCGTCTTCAAAACTGACAAATTCCTCGTCCTGAGTGCGGTCGTATCTGATTTTTATCGTTGTCGAATCCACGTATACCACTTCGCCGCGGCCTTCGGCCATCAGCTGCGTGCGCGAATCGCAGGCTACCTGACCTTCGATACCTGTACCCACAATCGGGGCGTCGGTATGAATAAGCGGCACTGCCTGACGCATCATGTTCGAACCCATCAGCGCACGGTTGGCGTCGTCGTGTTCGAGGAACGGAATCAAAGCGGCGGCTATCGAGGCTATCTGCGTAGGAGCAACGTCCATGAGATGCACCTCTTCAGGCGACACGACAGGAAAATCCGCTTCATATCTCGATTTCACCTTATCACGAATGAAATGACCGCTATCGTCCAGCGGGGCGTTACCCTGAGCTACTATTTTAGCTTCTTCCTCTTCGGCGGTGTAATACGACAGAGCTGCATTTGAAAAATCTACCGTTCCGTTCTCCACTTTTCGATAAGGCGTTGTTATAAAGCCCAAATCATTGATTTTTGCATAAACGCAGAGGGACGAAATCAAACCGATATTAGGACCTTCAGGCGTCTCGATCGGACAAAGGCGACCGTAATGGGTATAGTGAACGTCACGAACTTCAAAACCGGCGCGGTCGCGCGACAATCCGCCGGGACCTAAAGCCGATAAACGGCGTTTGTGCGTTATCTCCGCCAGAGGATTGGTCTGATCCATGAACTGCGACAGCGCGTTTGTTCCGAAAAATGAGTTTACAACCGACGAAATCGTTTTTGCATTAATCAAATCTATAGGCGTAAACACCTCGTTATCGCGGACATTCATGCGTTCGCGAACGGTACGCGACATACGCGACAAACCGATACCAAACTGATTATAAAGCTGCTCGCCGACAGTACGCACGCGGCGGTTGCTCAGGTGGTCGATATCGTCGACTACCGCTTTCGAGTTTATAAGCTGTATGAGATATTTGATAATCTCGATGATATCTTCTTTGGTCAATACCTTTATGTTATCGCTGATATTGAGGTTCAGTTTGCGATTGATACGAAAACGTCCGACATCGCCAAGGTCATACCGTTTCTCCGAGAAGAACAGGTTGGTAATGACTTCGCGAGCGCTGGCGTCGTCGGCCGGCTCGGCGTTACGCAACTGGCGATAGATATACAATACGGCTTCCTTTTCCGAGTTACTCGGATCTTTTTGCAGTGTGTTATAGATTATTACGTAGTCGTTAAGATTTTGGTCTTCTCTATGTAACAATATATTCTGTGTTCCCGAATCGAGAATTACATCCACATTTTTTTCGCTGAGTACGGCTTCGCGGTCTACGACGACGTCGTTTCGTTCGATCGACACTACTTCGCCGGTATCTTCGTCCACAAAATCTTCCACCCATGTACGGAGTACGCGGGCAGCGAGTTTGCGTCCGGCATATTTTTTAAGATTTGCTTTTGTGACCTTCACTTCTTCGGCGAGGTTGAATATTTCGAGAATATCCTTGTCGCTCTCAAAGCCTATCGCCCTGAGCAAAGTCGTCACCGGCAACTTCTTTTTACGGTCGATGTACGCATACATGACGTTATTGATGTCGGTAGCAAATTCTATCCACGAGCCTTTAAAGGGTATGATACGCGCCGAATAGAGTTTCGTGCCGTTAGCATGAACGCTCTGGCCGAAGAATACTCCCGGCGAACGGTGCAACTGGGAAACTACGACACGTTCGGCTCCGTTGATAATAAACGTACCGCGATTGGTCATGTAAGGTATAGGCCCGAGATAAACGTCCTGCACTATCGTTTCGAAATCTTCATGTTCCGGGTCGGTGCAATAAAGTTTCATTTTTGCTTTCAGGGGAACGCTATACGTTAGCCCTCTTGCAATACATTCTTCCATCGAATAGCGCGGCGGGTCCAGGTAATAATCGAGGAACTCCAATACGAAATTGTTTCGGGTATCGGCTATTGGGAAGCTTTCGGTAAATACTTTAAACAGCCCTTCCTTTTTTCTTTTTTCAGGGGGCATGTCTAATTGGAGAAAGTCTTGAAATGACTTTAATTGTACTTCGAGAAAGTCGGGATATGGTAATTGATCTTTTATCGAAGCAAAATTTATTCGTTGGGTTTTAGTTGTTGAAGACATCTATTATAGGAATTAATTGAACTTAATAATAAAAATAGACACAGAAAGGTCAAGAACCTCCTTTTTCAGGAGATTCCCAACCATCTCACCTGTTCAACAGGGATATATGAACTATTTAAGCTCAACTTCTGCTCCGGCTTCTTCCAATTTTTTCTTGATATCTTCAGCATCAGCTTTAGCTATGCCCTCTTTCACATTGTTTGGAGCTCCGTCTACCAAATCTTTTGCCTCTTTCAAGCCAAGCCCTGTCAACTCTTTCACCAGTTTTACAACTGCAAGTTTATTAGCGCCTGATGCTTTAAGCACTACATCAAATTCAGTTTTTTCCTCGACTACCGCATCTGCGGCAGCAGGGGCGGCTACAGCAACAGCTGCGGCTGCCGGCTCTATGCCATACTCTTCTTTTAGAATTGTTGCCAATTCGTTTACTTCTTTTACCGTAAGATTCACTAATTGTTCTGCAAAAGCTTTCAAATCTGCCATTTTAGTTATGATTTAAATGTTTGTAATCTGTAAATAATAATTGTTTATCGCTCTTCGAGCGTTTTTAAAATTCCGTGTATCTTTTGACCACCGTTTGACTGCAAAGCAGAAATAACATTCTTCGCCGGAGACTGTAACAATCCTATTATATCTCCAATCAACTCTTCTCTGCTCTTGATCGTCGCCAATGTTTCCAGATCGTCTGCTCCATAGAAGCATTCCTGAACGTATGCGCCCTTGAGTGTAGGTTTCAGCACCGTTTTTGCTTTCGCATCCTTGGTGAAATCCTTTATCAGGCGCGCAGGTACATTAGCTACGCTTGCCAACATGATGGCGGTGTTACCCTTTAACGCGGCATACAATTCCGAAAAATCGACGCCTTCTACATTATCCATCGCTTTTTTAAGCAATGTGTTCTTTACCATTATGAGTTTGACGTCCTGTTTGAAACATTCTCTCCTCAGCTTACTCGTCCTGCCGGCGTTTAACGCTTCTATATCGGTAAGATATATGTGGGGATACTGCTTCAACTGTTCGGTCAACTCGCTTATGATTCTGCCTTTATCTTCCTTTTTCATCGTCTCAAAATTTTTAAGTTATTAATCTTCAATTGACTTGGGGTCAATCTTTATTCCGGGACTCATCGTTGAAGAAAGATAAACACTCTTCATATAGGTGCCTTTGGCCGCTGTTGGTTTGAGTTTGTTCAGAGTAGATATGAACTCTCTCACATTCTCATAAATTTTATCCGCTGTGAACGACACTTTGCCGACAGACGAGTGAACGATTCCGGTCTTATCTACCTTGAAGTCGATTTTACCTTGTTTCACTTCCTGTACAGCCTTGCCTATATCGTTTGTTACCGTACCGCTTTTAGGGTTTGGCATCAATCCGCGCGGACCCAATATTCGTCCTAATGCGCCTATTTTTCCCATAATGGAAGGCATCGTGATAATGATGTCTATGTCGGTCCAACCTCCTTTGATTTTATCGACATATTCATCCAGACCGACATAATCCGCTCCGGCAGCGCTTGCCTCGGCTTCTTTGTCGGGAGTACATAACGCAAGAACCCTGATTACTTTTCCTGTTCCGTGTGGCAGAGAGACTACGCCTCTCACCATCTGATTCGACTTACGGGGATCTACTCCGAGACGAACGTCAACATCTACCGATGCGTCGAACTTAGCCAAAGTTATGTCCTTTACTAATACCGTCGCTTCTTTCAATGTATACGCCTTCCCGCTCTCAATCTTACCCGAAGCCAATTTCTGATTTTTTGTAAGTTTACTCATCTTAATTGACTTTTTATTGGTTTGCTCCCGGGAATGTCCCATCTACTGTAATACCCATACTTCGCGCCGTCCCTGCTACCATTTTCATGGCTGAATCGACAGTAAAACAATTAAGGTCTACTATCTTGTCTTCGGCTATCTGCCTAACCGCATCCCATGTGACTTCCGCCACTTTCTTGCGATTAGGTTCCGCCGAGCCGTTCTTTATCTTCGCGGCTTCCAATAATTGGATTGCAACAGGAGGTGTCTTGACGACAAATTCAAACGATTTGTCCGAATAATAAGTAATTACAACAGGCAATATCTTACCGCCTTTGTCCTGGGTCCTGGCGTTGAATTGCTTACAAAACTCCATAATGTTAATACCTTTAGAACCCAAAGCCGGTCCTACGGGTGGAGAAGGGTTTGCGGCTCCTCCTTTGATCTGCAACTTAAGTTGTCCAGCAATTTCTTTAGCCATTTTCTTAATTTAATTTTAATACTGTATAAATAATCACAAAGAAAGACATCAGACTCTCCGTAACAAAAGTCCTATTCCTTTTCTACCTGCACATAACTCAACTCAAGCGGAGTCTTTCGTCCGAAGATTTTGACTATCACTTTGAGTTTCTTTCTGTCGGCGTTCACTTCTTCTATTACTCCGCTGAAGCCGTTGAACGGACCATAGGTCACTTTCACCGTCTCGCCCGTGAAGTACTGAAGATCAATTTCGTTCTCCTGCTCCTGCAATTCGTCTACCGTGCCTAAAACGCGGTTGACTTCTGTCGGACGCAGGGGAACCGGATTCTCAAGACCGCCAAGGAATCCTATCACATTAGGTATATTTCTCAGTCTATGGGCTACCTCTCCGACAAGGCTGGCTTCGACCAGTACGTAACCCGGCAAATAGGCTCTCTCTTTGATAACCTTTTTGCCGTTACGGACGGTAAAAGTCTTCTCCGTCGGAATAAGTACCTGCGACACATACTGTCCCAAGTCCGAGTTTTTCATCTCGGACTCGATATATTCGCGCACCTTGTTCTCTTTTCCGCTTATAGCTCGAAGAACATAAAACTTAGGTTGAACGTCAGACATAACAGATTAAATGTTGTCGTAAACAAAACGCATCGCATGCTCAAAAACGAAATCGACTGCAAATACAACTAACGCTATGATGATGGAAGCAAATAAAACGACCACAGCGCTGTTGGATAGCTCGATCCTTGTAGGCCAAGAAACTTTATGTACAAGCTCGTTGTATGAATCTTTAAAATATCCTATTATCTTCTTCATTGAATAAATAATTAATTTAGGCACGGAAGGAGAGGCTCGAACTCCCGACAGCCGGTTTTGGAGACCGGTACTCTACCAACTGAGCTACTTCCGTGTATATAGCCGGACATTTTCATGCCCGACTATGTTCATTACCAATAAATTAGTCCACTAACTCCGTAATCTGACCGGCTCCTACCGTACGGCCTCCTTCGCGGATAGCAAAGCGCAAACCTACGCTACATGCTACCGGATATATCAGCTCGACTTCGATAGTTACGTTATCGCCCGGCATTACCATTTCCACGCCTTCGGGCAAGCTAATCTCGCCTGTAACGTCCAGTGTACGAATGTAGAACTGCGGACGGTACTTGTTGTGGAACGGCGTGTGACGACCGCCTTCTTCCTTCTTGAGGATATAAACCTCTGCCTTGAACGTGGAATGAGGTTTCACTTTTCCCGGATGGCAAAGTACCATACCGCGCTTAACTTCATTCTTGTCGATGCCGCGAAGCAACAGACCTACGTTATCGCCTGCCTGACCTTCGTCAAGTATCTTACGGAACATCTCGACGCCCGTAACGACAGATTTCTTTCCTTCAGAGCCTAAGCCGATGATTTCGACCGTATCGGAAGTCCTGACGATACCTGTCTCGATACGACCTGTAGCAACCGTGCCGCGACCTGTGATCGAGAATATGTCCTCGATAGGCATCAGGAACGGTTTGTCTACATCGCGCGGAGGCAGCGGTATCCATTCGTCGACGGCGTCCATCAATTCCATTACTTTTTCTTCCCATTGCTTGTCGCCGTTCAATGCTCCGAGAGCAGAACCGCGAATGATAGGCGTGTTATCGCCGTCGAACTGATAGAACGAAAGAAGTTCGCGCATCTCCATTTCTACCAATTCCATCATTTCCTCGTCGTCGACTACGTCGCACTTGTTTAGGAATACAACCAGCTTGGGCACGTTCACCTGACGGGCTAACAATATATGTTCGCGCGTTTGGGGCATAGGTCCGTCGGTTGCGGCTACTACTATGATTGCGCCGTCCATCTGGGCAGCTCCGGTTACCATGTTCTTGACATAGTCGGCATGTCCCGGACAGTCTACGTGCGCATAGTGGCGCTTTTCGGTCTGATACTCAACGTGAGCAGTGTTAATAGTTATACCTCTTTCTCTTTCTTCCGGTGCATTATCTATCTGATCGAAAGACCTTATTTCATCAGAGCTTGAGAAGCCTCTTTCAGCCAATACTTTCGTAATAGCTGCCGTCAAAGTTGTCTTGCCATGGTCTACGTGACCAATTGTACCGATGTTTACATGCGGTTTCGTCCTGTTAAAATGTTCTTTTGCCATAATTTTAAATATCTTTTATATAATTAGAATGATTACTCCTTCTTCTTTTTCTATTCAAAGAGCCGGTGCCGAGACTTGAACTCGGGACCTCTTCCTTACCAAGGAAGTGCTCTACCACTGAGCTACACAGGCATTCTTTTTTTTTCGCCTTCACGAAGCGCCTAAATCCTTCATCCGGAGCCTCTTGTCGGATTCGAACCAACGACCCCGAG
>JAITPH010000174.1 GCA_031289515.1 Tannerella sp. | reverse complement strand
GGTTATGCTTGATTATGACCTTGCAGAGATGTATGAGGTAGAAACAAAAATCTAAAACGAGCCGTAAGACGTAATATTGAACGGTTTCCGCCCGATTTCATGTTTGAACTGACCGCAACGGAATGGGATGCTTTAAGGTGCAATTTTGGCACCTTAAAGAACGATGGCAGAGGGCAGCATCCTAAATATTTGCCTTTCGCCTTTACCGAGCAAGGCGTGGCAATGTTGTCGGGATTGCTTAACAGCAAGATTGCTATTGAGATGAATATCAAGATTATGAGGGCATTTGTTTTGATTAGACAGTATGCGCTTGGTTATGCCGAACTTAACAGCAAGTTGGAAGAATTTATGCGTACTGCCGACATGCAATTTTCAGATATTTATCAGGCGCTTGCCGAACTTGCCGAGCAGAAACGCATCGCAACCAGACCCCGACGAATGATAGGATACGGACGGGAAAACGAGATAATATATTGACTAACCGATATGGATATTTTTCAACCGTGCAAAGTTTTTGCTATGTTAATGCTGCTGTCAAAAATGTCTATACGCATTTAAACGCTCTCAAATGCGGGTACAAAGATATGTAATATATTTCATACAAGCAAAAAAAGGAGCTACATTTTACTGTAACTCCTTAATTTTCAGTTTGCGGTGCGGACGGGACTCGAACCCGCGACCCCATGCGTGACAGGCATGTATTCTAACCAGGCTGAACTACCACACCGTTGTTTGAATCTTTGCTGCTTTTCCTTTGAATTGCGGTGCAAAGGTAGAGCTTTTATTTTTATCGACCAAATTTTTTTGCGACTTTTTTTCGCTAATCTCTATAAAATCTATTTTTCTTGCCTCGGATTGTTCGTTTCAAACAGCGTCAGACGCTCGTCCAACAAGTCGTATTGATTTGATTTTATGAAGGATGTACACGCGCGAAGCCCTTGCTGTTGACTGCCTGTTGTGCTTAGCGATATTGCGCTGACGCCATAATACATCAGTTCTTCCATCAATCGACTGCCGGTCATTCCGGGATACGAGATCGTAAAATAGAATCCGTCGGCTATCGGAGCGTCGAGATCATTCTCGTAAACAATATAAAAACCATGCTTACGGAATATCTGCTTCAGCTTTTCCGCCCTTTTGCCGTATTCTTTTATCTGTTCTACGAAATCGAATTTGCCGTCGGAGGCTGCCTTGAACATTGCGGCTAATGCGTGTTGCGCAGAGTGACTTGTCCCCGACGATAAAGCGTAAAGAACGCGATGGACGTAAACAGTTCCGAATGTACCGCCGCCATAACGCCGGGTCAGACCTTCATAGGCGCGGTCGTAAAGTTTGTCGGAGATGGCGGCAACGGCAATACGCTGTCCGGCATAACTGAAAATTTTAGAGCCGGAAATCTGCATGACATAATAATCCGTATAATGGGAAACACTTGGTTGATAGGGCGGAACAAAGGGTTTTCCGAGATCTTTGCGGAAATCCATTGCGAAATAAGCGAGGTCTTCGATGACGATGGTATCATATTTGGTAGCCGTCGCGCCTATAATCTGCAATTCGCCGTCGGTCAGACAAAACCATGCCGGATTGTTGGGATTCGAGTATATGATGGCTGCAATATTGCCTTTCGACAGATATTCTTCGAGGATTTGTCGAAGTTTTTCGCCGCGATATTCATAGACGTCGAACGATACATATTTATATCCCATAACAAGGATTTGCTGTTTCTGAACAGGGAATCCGGGGTCGATAAACAGGATGGCGTCTTTCAGGGGATCACACTGTCCGCATGTCAGGAAAGACGTGAAAGTGCCCTGCATCGACCCGGTCACCGGTACGCAATGCTCCGGCGCGACGTCGGTATTGATGAACGCTTTTACGAATCGCGACGCTTCTTCTTTTAGTTCGCTTATCCCATTGATATTGGGATAGATAGCCGCAACGCCGTTTTGTAGCGCACGGATTTCGGCGTCTGTGCCTACCTGCGCCGGTTTGAGTCCCGGTACGCCCATTTCCATGTGGATAAATTCCGTGCCGGTCTCTTTTTCCAACTGTTCGGCAATAGCCACCACTTCGCGAATGGTAGCCCGCCCGAAGTCGTTTAGATTGTAACTCTCGATTACTCTCTTAGTAGTCTGATAATCAACAGGAGTCTGTTTCATTTGTATATTATTTTCTGTTTATTCGGACACAAAAGTACATGAAAATTTTTAATTTCGCGGCAAATTTTTCCAATCATGCGCTTTTTTTGTAGCTAAGCACCGCCCACAAATTGAAAAAGACGGCAAAACAGCACAATGCCATTGCCTGTGAATGTAATTGCAGGATATTGCTTCCTTTGAGGTACACCATCCGCATCACGTCAATGAAATACTTCAATGGGTTTATGATGGTTATGGCTTGCGCCCAGTCGGGCATACTTGTTACCGGAGTGAACAGTCCGCTCATCAGCAATAAAATCATCATAAAGAAAAACATGATGAACATGGCTTGCTGCATGGTGTCGGCATAGTTGGAGATGACTAATCC
>JAITPH010000086.1 GCA_031289515.1 Tannerella sp. | reverse complement strand
GGATAAGCATACCAGACACAAGAAAACCTTCCTGTATCTCCTCTTTCTTCATTTGGGCTACGATAAACTCTATTCCCAATCCTACTACATACGAAACTACGATTTTAGGCAATACCGCCAGAAAACCGTAAACAAACGTCATCCAGAAATCCGGATTGATGCCTGTCGCCAGATTGTGCTGATAACCTGTGTTATACATTCCAAACAGCAAGGCAGGCATTAATGCTACGATAACTACCGACATTGTACGTTTCGAATCAATGCTGTCGTGTATATGCACCCCCGATTTCGAGGTTTCGTTCGAGATAAACAGGAACGATTCGAATCCCTCAAAAACCGATTGGAACATCGACAGCTTTCCGCCCTTCTCAAATTTAGGCTTAATCTTGTTTAGATAATTCCTTAACGCTTTCAATATTATAAGTATTAATTGTTTATTAATTCATTTCCTTGTATAGCAGGTCAAGCCCGTTACGCACGATTTTCTGTATCTCAATCTTCGACGTATCTACAAACTCGCACAAGGCAAAGTCTTCGGGCGCAACCTCGTAAATGCCGAGATTCTCCATCTTGTCTATATCGAATGTGATAATGGCTTTCAGAAGATATTCGGGCAAGATGTCCATCGGGAACACCTTGTCGTATTCGTTCGACATTATAATTGCACGCTTTCCGCCACGTATGCGGGCGTCCAGCACATATTCCTTCTTTTTCCCGAAAAGCCAGCTGAAATACATGCGACTGACGCTGTATTTGCCGAATCCGGGAGTTGCCCAGCCGACAAATTCGTCTACGTCGTCGCCTTCGGGTATGACTGTTATCTGATTGTCGTAAGCGCCGAGATAATCGCCCCGGCCTACTTTTTTGCCGGTCAAAACGTTGCCGCTGACTATTCGCGTATGATTGCCGGCGTCGGAGATTTTTCCGCTAACGAGGCTCTCAATCGTACAGCCTGCAATAACTTTTGCATAACCTGTCTCGCTCAGTTCCGAGCCTGTCAGTCCGACAATCCTTGTGAAATCGGCCTTGCCGCTCAGCAGCAGTCGCCCGATATACAACACGTCTGCAGCCGTCAGCGTCCATACGACATCGCCCTTGTTTACCGGTTTAATCCTGTTTATCAACACCCCGACATTGCCCGCTGGATGCGGACCATAAAGCTCAATCGCTTCGGCTTCGGCAATATCTTTCAACGCAGAGCCGCCCTTGACGCCAAGATAAACATTGCCTGCCGTCAGCTTCGATAATGCTTTAAGACCTGCTTTCAAGGCTTCTTCTTCGCCTTCGACAATAAAGTCGAAATCGGGAGCTAACGGAGCCGAATTATATGCCGTCACAAAAATATCGCGCGGCGTATCCGACGGTTTCGCTATACGGTCGTAAGGGCGTTGCCTGATAAACGCCCACATCCCCGCCTTGAGCAATACGTCCTTTATTCCGGCGGCATCGAAAGTAGCCCAGTCTTTTGTGTCGAACTGCTCATATTCGATTTGAACGTCAGGTTTGACCGTAATACTCAATATCTTACGCTTCTCGCCGCGATTAACGTCCGTTACTTCGCCGCTAACCGGCGAAACGAACTTTATTTCCGGGTTTGCTTTATCCATCATTAGCGGCGTACCGGCTTTGACCCTATCGCCCGCTCTGACAAGCGCCTTCGGCGTTATGCCGGTATAGTCATCCGGAACGATTGCATAATTTTCGGATTTACAGACATTTATAAACTCTTTCGGAGCTTTCCCTTTCAGGTTTATGTCTAATCCTTTTTTGATTTTAATCACATCTGCCATGTCTTTACAAATTTCCGTTTTTGAAAATGCACCGCAAAAGTACACATTTTTTTCTTTTGTCGTAAAAAATCCCGAAATTATTAAAGAAAAAATTCTTTATATCGTAAACGCATATAATTTCAAGCCCTTTAAACTGCATAACAACAGAATATTAAGAAAATCTTCAACATTTTACCGTAATTCGGAAAATATCCATACCTTTGCCGCATATACGAAAAGGGTTTAAACTTACTATTTATGTACGCATACATCAGATATATACGAAATATTGTTCCGGTATTTTTATTGGCGGGCTTTCATGCCGGAGGACAACAGTCTGCTTTCCGCACGGAGATAATGCGCGACGACGTCAAAAGTCTGGAAATAAGGCTCGGCGGCGAAATGATTTCTTCTCCTTTCATGGAACTTGACAGCGATGAGAAGATAGAAATCGCCTTCGACGCAATGCACCGTACAAGCGAGCGCTTTGCTTATTCGGTCATTCATTGCAACGCCGACTGGACGAAGTCCGAACTTATTTCTTTAGAATACATGCGCGGATTTCAGAACGAAGCCGTCGAAGACATCGCTAATTCGTTCAATACCACCGCCCGGTACACAAACCATATCCTGACGCTGCCAAACGAAAACGTCCGGTTTCTCGTTTCGGGGAATTACGCCGTGCAGGTTTTTGAAGAATATGCGCCGGACAATATAATTTTTACCGCTTGCTTCTCCGTCGTAGAGCCGTTAGTCGAAATAGAAGCGTCGGTAAAAACCAATACCGATATCGATTTCAACATGGGCAGTCAACAGGTGGAGTTCTCTGTCATACAACAAAATGTAAACATAGCTTTTCCGCATACCGACCTCAAAACGCTTGTCTATCAAAACAATAACCGCAATGATGTTCGCTATGGCATTAAGCCGTTGATAATAAGAGGCAAGCAAATTGTATACCAGCATAACGGCAATCTGATTTTCGACGCAGGCAACGAATATCGCCGCATCGAGTTTCTGACGCATCGCTACAACGGAATGGGCGTCGAAAGCATCGCCTTCTATAATCCGTACTATAACGTGACTTTGATACAGGACAAAAAACGTGACAGGAAACCGTATCTGTACGACCAGGACCAGAATGGGCGTTTCTTCGTCGGATGCAGCAGTTGCAAAAATCCCGCCACCGAAGCCGATTATTACATCGTGCATTTCTCGCTTGCATCGGAATTTATGGACGACGGCAACGTTTACCTCTTCGGCGATATGTTTAATAACATAATCGACGAAAAAAGTCTCATGGAATATAACGCCGAAAACGGCGCTTACGAAAAAGCCGTAATGCTCAAACAGGGACTGTATAACTACATGTATGCCTTCGTGGAAAACGGAGATACAAAAATCACTTTCGACAGGACGGAAGGCAACTTCTCGGAGACCGAAAACGAATATACCGTCGCCGTCTACTACCGCCCGATGGGTGCAAGATACGACCGCCTGATAGGAGTCAAAAATATCGGCGGCAACCGGTACTAACCGGTTTGCGCCTTGATAAACGCTATCTCGTCGCCTGTCAGCTCGTATAAATCAAATATCAGCTTGTCGATTTTTTCTTCCGTCATACGTTTTCCGGCTTCGTCTTTGCTGTTTTCGGAAATGCGGCGATTGACAAGCGAGATTATTTCGGATTCAACCTTCCCGCTCGGCATCGGTACGGACATTGATTCTATGACGGAGACGTCGGCGTTCGATTCGCTTGACGATAAACCGGACAAATCCGAAAGCATAAAACGCCCCATCGTCGAATTGAACACTCCCATCAGGTATTTCAGGCGATGACCGACCATAAAACAGGCATCGTCGAGCACGGCGCAATCGCCATAATCAATGCCGAAATCAAAATCGGCGGAATCGAGCTTCCAGACTAACTTCTGCTTTGCAAAATCGTCCAAACTGTTACCTAAACGCTGCAACGCATACCACTCAAAACCGAAACCGACCTCAATATCGCTGCGGGCGAAAAGTTGTTGCTTGTACTTGAGAAGATGATTGTATACGTCGGGATATTGCTTCATAAACCGTTGCTCCGCCCGCGTCGACGCCGCTTTTATGGTCTTGTCGAATTGCAGCGGAAAATGCCACGGAATACACAAAAGCCACCGCTCCGGCACGCCGTCGCCGTAACGTTTAATAGAATCTCCTGTTAATAAAGGCTTTATGATGTCCGAGTTTTTGTAATCAACATGTATAAGTTCGTCTTTCATAGCCTTGTCGATGATAAAAGCCTCGTCGCAACCGGTCATAATGCCCGCATTAATGCCGACATCCCAGTCCTTTATCAGAAGTCCGAGCTTCTTTATCTTGCGGCTGATACCGACATATTCGGCATTTGAGGCTATCGCACCCGCCACCGACATATCTTCGCCAACCTTTACATTGTCGATAAGACGGAATATGGGCGTCGCATACTTACGAATGTATGCGTCAATATCCGCATCATCAGGATTATAAGAGGCGTCAATCCGGCACGATACGGTATTATGGCGGTTAAAATCTTTCTGAATGATTACTGCGCACTTGTTTTTCAGCATATCATACGACGTCGACAAATCGTCCGGCAATATAAGTTGCAGCGGATTCATCTCTGCAAAAATAAATTCTCCGATTTTGGAATTTGAAGATTCGTGTCTCCATTCCGACGACATGATGAACGCCATGCAACCTTTATAGACGAGTAGCCTGTTTGCCAACTCGCAAAACATGTCGCCGACATTGCCATTCCGCCTGAAAACCTTGTAATTCATGCGTTTATAGAGACTTGATGCGTCGCCTCCCATTCCTGCAACCGATGCGTCGGGCAGCATCCCAATGAAAGCGTCGAAACATGTAAAATCGCCCTTGTCATCAAGCAATTCAGGGAATACATAACGCCATTCGACAGCGTTATCAAACGCCGTATGTTGCCGATAAGTCTCCTGCTTCTTTATTTCGGAGCGAAGCAACAGAATACGGTCGTTATACATCTGCGCTTCTTTGTCGTTCAACTGAAACAGGCTCGGTGCGGTCATTTCCGATAGTTTCCTGCGCAGATGCAGCAATTCGTCGGTATCCTCGCTATACCGGCCTATACCTTCGACAAGGCGATTTTTTATCAGAGTTATCAATTCTTTAAGATAATTGCGGTCCGACGAATCTTTTATCGTTTTTATCTTCTCCGCAAGGCTCTTGTAGTCCAAGACTGTATGATTGATATTTTTCAACGCCGCAAGCAAATCGTCTTTAAGAGTAAAACGGCTGACCAAAGCGTTCCCGCATATTATATTCCCCTCTACAAACGGCAAATTCCCTGCTTTCGACGCGCCTATACTTGAAATCGCGCTGAGCCAGAGACGTAATTTGCAAAGGAGCGCCGATAACGGCTCCATATCTATTCCAAACAGGCAATTCCCGATTAATGCAACTTTTTCTTCATACAGAGCTTCCTGAATATGAGCGCTTTTCTGCGTCGCGTCGTCAAGATCTACAGTATCAAATTCTTTCTTGTCCAAAACAACAAGACCGCCGTCTACTGCAATGAATTTGTATTGATACATCGGATTGCCGCGCTTGTCCGAAAGTATTCCCAACTGCGACTTGACTGCTATCATTTCATTGAGCATTGTCGAGAGAAAAACGCCGGAGCCGACCGACGGATCGCATATCCGTATCGACAGAAACATCTTGTTTGCCTCGTAGACGTTATCTCCTATCTTATGCGAAAGCTCCAATAAATCAGTACATTCGCAACCTAAAACGGCATTGAATTTTCTAAGAACGCAGTTTTTTATCGTTTCCCGACAAAGATAAGTGATTAAAAATGACTGTTTTCCGGAATTTTTGTCGAGTTCGTTCAGCAAACGGCTTAGCGTTTCGGTGATAATTTTTGTTCTTAAATCCCGACGCAGAACAAAAGAATTGATTTTTTCCATCAAATCCTCAAACGAGGGCAACTCGGCAAAACTGCTTTCCTTATCGGACGACAAAGTGGTCTTGCATATACAGGCTTTCAGTTCCGCATATACATGTTCGTCAAAATAGCTTCTATTTGACTTATAAACAGCCATTTCATTGTTTATTGCCATACTTTCCAACATAACTTCTCCGGTCATAGTCCGAAATGAACGACAAAAGTAATAAAAAAATCCTTACCTTTGCAGGAATGTACGCAAAAATCAAAAGTCACGTATGTAAATTCGGCGCATGATATAAATGTCTATTCGCTTTGCGTTTCCGGTTTTTCCTTTTAGGATTATTTTTTTTCTTTTTTAGATACCGAATTAAACTTTCTATTAATTATAAAGTCTATATTTGCATGTTATAAAGAAAAATAAAGATTATGAAGCGTAGAGATTTTTTAAGAACAGGCGCTATTATGGGCGCAAGCGCTGCAGTATCGTTGAAGTTTAACGATTTGCAAGCCTCTTTGTTGTCGAACAACATTGCAGTAGAAACTGCTCCGGACATGGTAGCCGTTATGGGCGGCGAGCCGGAAGCCATGCTCGACAAGGCTTTGGATGCTCTCGGCGGGCTGAAGAATTTTGTCAAAAAAGGACAAAAGATAGTCATAAAGCCAAATATCGGATGGGATCGTACTCCGGAACTTGCAGGAAACACTAACCCAAAGCTAATAAGCGCATTAGTAAAGAAATGCGTCGAAGCTGGCGCATCGAAAGTGACCGTGTTCGACCATACATGCGACGATTGGAGGAAATGTTATGCTTCCAGCGGCATCGAGGCGGCTGTAAAGGAGGCAGGAGGCGTCATCGTACCGGCAAACGATGAAAAATATTACTCGAAAGAAGTAGCTCTGCCGAATGGTGTGAGCCTGAAATCGGTGAAAATCCATGACGCAATGATCGAAGCCGACGCATGGATAAACGTTCCGGTATTAAAGAATCATGGCGGCGCAAAATTGTCGTGCGCGATGAAAAACTATATGGGTATCGTTTGGGATCGCCGCTTTTTCCACTCCAACGACTTGCAGCAGTGTATAGCCGACGTCTGCACATGGGACAAGAAACCTGTATTGAACATAGTAGATTCATATCGCATGATGTTCCAGAACGGTCCGCAAGGCAAGAGCGCATCCGACGTCAGGATGGTAAAAACTCTCATCGTATCGAAAGATATTGTTGCCGTCGACGCCGCTGCACTACAGTTTTTCAATCAGGTAAAGAAGCTGGATCTTGACGCTGTCGGGCATATCGGAATAGGCCAATCCATGAAATTGGGCACGACAGACCTGAACGCCATAAACATCAAAAGGATAAAGATTTAACAGGCTAAGGTGTTACTGTATAGATAAATGAGAAAAAAATCTACGAATTTATTGAAAGTTTTCAGAGTAATACTGGCAACAGTCATATTTGTGCCTGTATTACTGTTTTTCATCGACTTTGCAGACATATTGCCCGATTCGACAAGCAATCTGCTACGTATACAGTTGGCTCCGGCGATTTTTGACGGCGCTGTAATTGTGCTGACGGTTTATTTTCTGCTGACGCTACTGTTCGGACGGATTTATTGCTCTATCGTATGTCCGGCCGGAATTTTGCAAGACATATTCAACCGCATCTCCTGTATAGGCAAGAAAAAGAAAAACGGAATAATGCGTTTCCGCGCTCACAAGCCATCTAACCTGCTTCGTTATATTATTTTGAGCGTCACGTCGATTCTTGCCGTCGTCGGATTCGCCGAATTGTGCTTGCTGCTTGATCCATACAGCAATTTCTGGCGTATCGGCGCAAATATTTTCCGTCCAGTAGCTATCTGGATAAACAACGGCTTGGCAAACGTCCTGACTTCGATGGGAAACTATTCGTTGTACAACGTCTCATTCAGCATATCCGTATGGGCTTTGGCTACCGCGATACTTGCATTTGTCGTCTTCGCCGTTATGGTTTATTTTCGCGGACGGTTGTTTTGCAATACGATTTGTCCGGTAGGCGCTCTTCTCAGCATCGTTTCGCGTTATTCGCTGTTTCGGATTGTAATAGACAGGAATACCTGCAATAAATGTTCGTCATGCGAGCGGACTTGCAAAGCCGAAGCTATCGATTCGCGCGAAATGGATGTAGATGCTTCGCGTTGCGTTTCGTGTTTCAACTGCATTTCGTCTTGTAACAAAAAGGCGATAAATTATCGTTTTGCGCCGAAAATGCTTTCTAAAAGCGATAAAGAGGGCGTTTCTAAAAGTCGCCGTTCGTTTCTGGCGGTTGGAGCGACGATAGTCGGCACAGCGCCGTTAATGGCTTTGGGACAAGAAAAAGACACGCGAAGCGGAGGTAGCGTGCCTGTTACGCCTCCCGGCTCGCTTAGCGTCGAGCGATTTAAAGATATTTGTACCGGCTGCCATCTGTGCGTCGTACAATGTCCGTCGCACGTACTCCAACCCGCCGGATTGAAGTATGGTCTCGGTTTCATGCTAAAGCCATACATGTCGTACAAAGACAGTTTTTGCAATTTCAGTTGCACCGTCTGTTCCGAGATATGTCCTACTGGAGCCATCAAACCGTTAACAGTAGAAGAAAAGAAGACGACGCAGATCGGTATTGCCAATTTTTATATCGAGAGATGTATCGTAAATACGGAGGAAAACGATTGCGGCGCATGTTCGGAACATTGTCCCACGCAAGCCGTGCACATGGTGCCATACAAAGGCACGCTGACGATTCCTCATGTTG
>JAITPH010000187.1 GCA_031289515.1 Tannerella sp. | reverse complement strand
TGATTATTCGGCAGCAAATTCGGATTTCGTCCGGTAATACCGTCGGGAACAGGCATGAGGTAGTTTTTGGGCGACTCAAACGACTTGATAGCAAGGCGTACCTTGGTATATGCCGGCGTCGGTACACCCTCTATCATTTCATAAGTTACGTCAATGCCGTAAACGTCTTTGCCGATGATTTCGGCGCCTTTGCGCCAGCGCATGATGTCGAAATAGCGTTTGTTCTCGAAGCACAATTCTATATGTCGCTCCGTACGAATCAATTCGCGCAGATCGTTTTGGCTAAGCCCTGAAACGGGAGGCAAACCGCCCCGGTCTCTGACGTCATTTATTGCAGCATAAATGCTCGCATCCGGACCTGAATATTCGTTTTTAGCCTCCGCGTATGTAAGCAGGATTTCGGCGTAGCGAAGTACAATAAGGTTCTGGTCGGAGCCTTCGTAAGGCGCATAGCGGTTAGGCGTACCTCCGCGTTTTGTCGGGTCAATGAGTTTTTTGAGGTAATAACCTGTTTGTGTGTACGAGTTTGTGCCCCTTTTCATCGTAGTATTGTTTACGAGAGTCGTACCTGCCGCATTCGGCATGTTGGTCGACGCATAGACAATATCGCCGCGCCACGGCGATCCGGAATAGAGGATTGAAGCGTAGAAGCGTGGCTCGCGATTGGCGTAAGGATGCGCTGCATGTTCGGGATTGTCCCAGTCAAAAGGCGAGCCGTCTGCCATCCTGAACTCGTCAACAAGATTCTGTGTAGGATTATTACGTCCCCAGCCGCCATACGAGCCGTCGGTATTTTGACCGTAACTACCCATGTGCGAAACGCCCATCAGGTCGTGACCGCGCCGTTCCGTGCCGCTCACTCCCACTCCATCGTCGATAAACTGAATATCAAATATCACTTCTTCGTTATATTCGTTTACCGCATCGAATAAATCGTGGTATGCCTGCGCCTTGTCTGCTGCGTTTTTACCGAAAAGTCCGTACTTGCCTTTCAACTCGCCGGTGATGAAGATTTCGGCAGTTTCATAAGCCTTTCTGAAATATTCCTTGCCGTCAACGCCTGCAACGTCGGGCAAAACGCCTGCAAAATACAGGTATGCCGTCGATAACATTCCGATTGCCGCTCCTTTGGTAACCCGTCCGAGTTCTGCGGCTGGTATATCTTTGGGCAGTAGCGAGATAGCCTTATCAAAGTCGCCGATAACGAAGTTTACAACCTCCTGCTCGCTGTTGCGTTCAAGGAAAATATCCTCTTCATGGCGGTTTTGAACGTGATCGACGATAGGAACTTTGCCGTAGAAGCGGAAAAGCTCGAAGTAGAGCATGGCACGCCAGAAATACATGTCGCCGAGATAGCGGCTCCTGTTTTCTTCGGAAAGGACTTCAGAGCTTGTCAGTCCGACGATAGCGTTGTTCACCTTGTAGATATTGTTGTAACAGTCGGTCCAGCGAATAATCGCGTTCAGGTTTGTCGATTTGTTCCATTGCGAATAAGTGTAGAGATTACCGGCGTTATACCAAAGGTCGCCGGTCATGAAGTTGTCGAAGATGGCAGGCGCGCCGCCGATATTGTCGCGACCGGCGCGGCTCGACCAGATGTATAACGGGCCGTTTATACTGTGATAAACGTCGTTTACATAGAACTTTATTGAACTTGCATCGCCCCACACGCCGCTATCCATGATTCTGTCGACAGGCTCAATGTCGAGAAAATCGTCGCAGGCGCTGAACAGTCCTACTGACGCAAATAATATTAATTTTGAATATATTTTTTTCATTGTCTTATAAATTAAAAGTTTGCAGTTAAACCGATAGTTGAAATAAATTGCTGTGGATAAGCCGTAAATCTCTGAGCTTCAGGATCGAAATCTTTCGAGGCATTAGTGAAGATAGTCCAAACATTATAGAAATTGGCGTTTATGCGTAAATTACTCATGCCAGCCTTACTAATCCATTTAGGATTAACCGAATAACCAATATCAAGCGATTTGAGTTTCAGGTAATGCGATTCGATAACCCAGAAATCGGACGTTACGTAGTTCATTGCAAAATTTGAAGAACGCAAGCGCGGATAAGCGGCGTTGGGATCGGGATTATCTGTTGTCCACACGTTGTAATGGTCCGTGCGGGCTTTGCCGTCGGCAAATGGTCGGCGCACACCGCGATCGGCTGTTCCGAGATAATAATTCGAGCGTCCTGTGCCCTGAAAGAACAGTCCGAGATCGAAACTTTTCCATGTAGCCCTAAGATTGTATCCGTACATTATTTGAGGAATCATTGAATAACCGATACGAACAATGTCTTCGCTGTCAATTTTACCGTCGCCGTTGATGTCCACATATTTTATATCGCCCGGCATTGTTCCGGCATCTTGCCATGCCCAATTCTTTATTTCATCTTCATTGGCAAATAATCCGACTGATTTATAGCCCCAAATCTGACTTGCATCCAGCCCCGTAGTACGACGGCGCGGATTGTAGAGCGTTCCCTGATTCTCGTGATTTTCAATTATTTGATGACGTGTATAAGAGAAAACAATAGAATTTTGCAAAGCCAAATCGCTTGTCACTTTCGTGCGGTTGGTCAGAGTCAGGTCTATACCCCAGCGGGCGTCTTTACCGGCATTTTCTTGCGCCAGACTTATTCCGTATTCTGCCGGTACTACGGCGTTAGGAGAAATCACGATATTGTCGCGTTTCGAGTGGTAGGCGTCAAACTCCAAACCGAGCAAGCCGTTCCACATATTCAGGTCGAAACCGAAGTCGGTCTTCCAAACCGTTTGCCACGTCAGATTCGGATTAGGCTCCAAATCGCTGTAAATGCCCTGTTCGCGCGTTCCATCCTTGCCCCACAGGTAGCTGCTGCCGATTTTGTAGTACGACATGTAGGCAAAGGCGTCGCCGTCGATATTGCCCGACTTGCCGTAAGAGGCGCGTATTTTCAGGTTGTTTACGATGTCGCGGGCAAAACCCATGAACGATTCTTCCGAGATGCGCCATCCGAGCGAAACCGACGGAAAGAAATCGGTGCGATTACCGGGCGCATAATAATATGTAGCATCGTATCGACCGGCTAATTCCATCATATAACGCTCGTTGTAGTTATAGCTTAATCTGCCGACAAATCCATATTGCGCCGTTTCGCCGGAAGTGCCGCCAAGTCCCCATTTTTCACGGTCGGATGTTCCTATGCTAAGTTCGGGTATCCGGAAATCAAATTCGGACTTGCTTGTCGTAGTAGTGGCACTTTCTGTCCAACGCGCTTCAAAAAGGGCTAAAGCATCTATCTTGTGCTTGCCGAAAGTATTGGTATAATTTAGCGAGCCGTCAAAAGTGTACCAGTCCCAACGCTTGTATTCCTGCGACAATGAAGGTTTTACGGTAGATGACTGGTCGATTTTCTCATATTCGCCTTCAGGAGTGAGATTATAATAAACCAAAGGCAGAATCCAACTTTTGGCGTCCTTATGCTGTTTGTCGTAATTGAAAGACACTTTTCCGGAAAGTCCTTCGAGAAACGGTAACTGCTGTGTGACAGTCACGTTTGAAGTGGAGATATCGTTGGTTTCCTTGTAAGTGCCTCTATTGTGCATACCTTCATAAAGGCTTATACCAAGCGAACTCTGGAAAGCCGACAAACCGTTGCTGTATCTGTCGATTTCGTCCGGCACGGCACGGTAGATGCGCTCCATAAGATCGTCGGCGCCCAAACCGGTACGTCCCAGAATATCTTTCATAAACGAATTGTCGATAGATACTTTTGTCGTAGGAGTAGCCTGAATATCAATATTTGAGCGCATGGTATAGCGTGCGTAATCCTGACCGTCGAACATACTGTTTTGGTAAACATAGCCTAACGAAGCGAAAGCCTTGATCTTATCGGTGCCTCCGGATACCGAAACGGTGTGCTTCGTAGCATTTGATACCTGCATGTAATTACCCACCCAGTCAGTGTTCGGATATCGGTCGGGATCTGCTCCGCTCCGGTATTTTGCAATCTCGTCGGCCGACATCATCTGTCCGGTGAGGCCGTCCATTTCGTAAGCCTTGTTGCGGAACTCGAAATAGTCTGCCGACCCCATAAATTCGGGTGTATTCATTGGTTTTTGCCAGCTTACTTCGCCGCTGTAAGTAGCCGTGATTTTTCCGGCCGCTCCGCGTTTGGTAGTGATTAGAATTACGCCGTTAGCTCCTTTCAAACCATACGGAGCTACTGCGGCGGCGTCTTTCAGGATAGACACCGATTCGATGTCGTCCTTGCTGATTCTGTCGCCCGGACGCTCTACTCCATCTACCAGAATCAACGGCGTTGTTCCGCGTACATAAATAGTAGCAGCATCAGCGCCCGGCGCAGCGCTTTCCTGAAACGTGATAACGCCCGAAACCATACCGCCGATACTTGTCGACAAGCGGGGAGTGGGCAATTTAGCAACATCTTCGCCCTTGATGCTGGCTACGGCGCTACTCATTGTAATTTTTTTCTGAGTACCGTAACCGATAACTACCACTTCGTCAAGCAATTCCGTGTCTTCCAGAAGCGTAATTTCAACGGACTGATCGCTGTTCACATTAATAATAACGGTCTTATAACCGATGTAGGATACTTCAATCGAAGATTTTTCGGCTGAAATATTCAAGGTAAAACGCCCTTCAGCATTGGTGACAGTACCGTTTGTAGTACCTTTTTCCCTGACAGAAGCGCCGATAACAGCATCTCCTGCAACGTCATAAACCGTTCCGGAGACTTTACGGGAGTCTTGCAGACCGATTCCCGACGTGGCAGACACAAGGGACGCTGCCCCTGCTACATTCATATTGACGGTCGGCAACGCGCTTACAATAAATAACGCGACCAACGCCAACAACTTACGGGATACGGCTGTATTACGCCTGAATCCCTTCCTGATTTCTAACTTTCGCAAAAATATTCGCATGTTTTTTAGATTTAAAAAATAAAAATTTCTCTGCAAAAGTACTCGCTAAACGAAAACAGATGTGTACTCTCCTTTGCCGGATATGTATGCAAAACGGCAATTGCGGAAAAACATACAACTTTGTCTATGGCATATACAATTATGTGAACTTTCCCATGAAAATATTATCGGAGTATGAAAAATAATGTCTATTTTTGTGGCTGAAGAATACTATATTTTATGAAATTCAATCTTTGTCTGACTTTTGTCTTTTCCCTGCCGATGCTGCTTCCGGCTTTTGCCAGCGCAAACAATCTGAGGCAGATAACGAGCCGCGACGGACTTTCAAACAGCTCGGTTTACTGCCTGTATCAGGATGACGAGCACTTCCTGTGGATTGGTACTTTCGACGGTTTAAACAAGTACGACGGACGTAACATTAATATCTACAAGCCTGATATCAACAACCAATACAGCCTGTCGAGCAATGTAATACGAAAAATTACCGAGACAGAGGGCGATTACCTTTGGATAAGCACCAAGTGGGGGCTAAACAAGCTGTCTCAAAAAGAAAATATCATCGTCGAGTACCATGACGAGTTCAAGGAAGACTCTCATATAGCCAAAGATAATAAAGGCAATCTGTTTGTCTTGCAGAAACCCGGCTTCCTCTCAATCTACTCGAAGAAGGGAAAAACATTTACTGATATACCTGTGAATCAGGATATAACGATAACAAACGTAACCGGACTGTTTATAGACGCGAACGACACGATTTGGATCAATCATAACGGCGTTTTCGAGCGGTACCATGTTTCCGATGAAGATACTCTAATCACGCGCCTTTCGGACTATAGCCACTCTAACAGGATAATATTTGCGGCGTTCGACAGTGGTCGCCTTCTGTTTGTTGACGATAGCGGCGACTTATACAGCATAAATCCTCAAAAAACCGTATTCATCAGGAACATCTCGCAACTGTTGGAAGAAAGCGGCGAAATATCCTCCATCATATATGACTATAACGACATATTGATAGGCTTCAAGACAAACGGATTAGTCCGCCTGCAAGCCCAGGACTATTACAAAATAGAGCGGATAGAAATCAATTGCGGCGTTTTTTCGCTTTTGAAAGACGCGCAGCAGGACATCACTTGGATAGGTACCGACGGACAAGGCGTATATGTCTGGACAAAAGACGATTATACGTTCGAAAATATAACTCTGTCACAACTTCCGATTAAGAAACAACGACCCGTCAGGGCTATATATACTGACAATCAGAATAATCTGTGGCTCGGAACAAAAGATAACGGCATAATCCGCATAAAGAATTATCACGAAAGGCAAGAGTTCCCGGCAAAAAATATCACGCATTATACAACCGATAACGGACTTCAAAACAACGGAGTATTCGCCTTTGCCTACTCGACGGCGCATAATGTTTTATGGATTGGCTCGGACGGCCCGGGTCTAAACTACTTTTC
>JAITPH010000155.1 GCA_031289515.1 Tannerella sp. | reverse complement strand
AGCTGTTATTTTCACTAAATCCGATAACGAAGTAATCAATGCCGCCGTTGTTCGGTGCGATAATCCGCTGAAATCTATTCGTATCACCGGATACTGTTGTGTCCAGTCCCATTTATCGTAGATATAAAGCCCTTCAAACAACTCTTTCCGACCATTGAAAAGAGCATCCAGCGTACTCACCAGCAACGATTTTCCGAAACGTCGCGGACGGGATAGGAAATAGATTCTTCCGGAGGTAATCATCCGGTGAATATGCTCCGTCTTGTCCACATATAAGCAATCCGTACTGCGCAAAACGGAAAACGACTGTGTCCCTATGGGTAAATTCTTCATCATGACCTGTCAATATTTATTCGCAAAGATAGATGAAACTTTCGGAATATCCAAGCGCGTGCGATAAAAATCATAATGCCGAATGAAATAATCGTTCAAATATGCAGTCCTGCGGCTTGTATTCGATGTTTTCACGATCTCATTCATCCTTCTTTTCACGAAATAAAAGCCCGAAATTCGTTCCTTTTCAGGCAATATTTTGTTTCCGGCAAAACATTTTTCTACATTTTTTTTGTTTTCCTCTCGGTATGTTGTATCTTTGTACGCAATAATGGAAAATTCAAAAGAGATGAAGACAAAATTATTTCTATTTACGGCGGCTATGCTGCTGTTTTCGGGCTGTACCAAGCGGGACGGCATAACGGTGGATGATATCTATTGGTTTGTAGAGACATATACCATCAGGGAGAATCAATGGCAGTTGGTCAACGGCGTTAACCAGCTCAATTCCTATTATCAGGCTCAGGTAAACATACCCGAACTCGACAGGAAAATCTATGAAAGCGGAAACGTCTTTTGCTATATGTATCAAAATATTGATGGTACGGAAGTACAGACGCTTTTGCCGTTCACCCTTCCCGTAGGAATAGACAATGGCGACGGGACAGAAACTCTATGGACAGAAACCTATGCCTGCGACTTTTCCGTCGGCTCGGTGATGTTTTACGTGAATTACAGCGATTTTATAACTGAAAATAAACCGAAAGCGACCAAATTCAGGGTCGTTTTAAACTACTGATGGAAAATAACAAATTCAAAATGATAGCTAAAACGCTTCATGGACTGGAAGATGTTTTGGCGGACGAGCTTAGATCGATGGGAGCCGACAATGTGGAGACTGGTCGGCGGATGGTTTCGTTTACAGGCGATCAGGCGATGCTTTACAAGTCGAATTTCTGTTGCCGGACAGCGCTCAGGATACTCAAGCCTGTAGCTGAATTTAAGGCAGAGAATCCCGACGAGGTATACGATGGAGTAAAAAAAATCGAATGGGAGAAGTACATGACTACCGAAAAGACTTTTTCCATCGACTCCGTCATTTATTCCGAGAGTTTCAATCACTCGAAGTTTGTATCGTACCGGACGAAAGACGCTATTGCCGACTATTTCAACGATAAGTACGAAAAGCGGCCGTCTGTGAGGATAAACAACCCAGATATTTACATAAACATCCACATTTCGCACAACGACTGCACCGTCTCGCTCGACAGTTCGGGCGAGAGCCTGCACAAGCGCGGTTATCGCATAACACAGGTCGATGCGCCGTTGAACGAAGTACTTGCAGCCGGCATGATACTCATGACAGGTTGGCAGGGCGAGTCGAACTTCCTCGACCCCATGTGTGGTTCGGGCACTTTGCTCATAGAAGCTGCGATGATAGCGCTTAACATAGCTCCCGGCATTTATCGCAGGGAATTTGCATTCGAGCGGTGGCTGGATTTTGATAGCGATTTGTTTGACGAAATTTCGAACAACGATTCGGAGGAGCGCAAGTTCAATTTCAAATGTTACGGATCGGATATTTCGCCCATAGCAATCGGAAAAACTGCGCGTAATGTGGAGAATGCGGGACTTTCGAAATATGTTGAGTTGAAAGTAACGCCGTTTCAGCAATTTACCGATGTGCAAACCCCCGGAATATTAGTCACAAACCCGCCTTACGGCGAACGCATCTCGTCGGACGACATCCTCGACTTGTATGCGATGATAGGCGAGCGACTGAAACACGTATTTATGGGATATAACGCATGGATACTGAGTTACAGGGACGAATGTTTCGAGCGGATAGGACTTCGTCCGAACAAAAAAATCCAACTGATGAACAGCGAGTTGGAGTGTGAATTTCGCTGTTACGAACTGTTTGAAGGCAAGAACAGGGAATACAAGAAAACCCTGAACGAGCAGTATCCCGACAGGCAATCTCAGGACAGACGCAGCGCCCCTCCGGATAGGGCAGGAAGGGCTCGCCCTGTCGATAAAGACCGGAGCCGCCGCCCCGCCGACAAAGACCGTCGGGACAAACCGCTTGACAAAGACCGACGCAGCCGTCCTTCGGATAAAGCCGAAAAAGACAGAAAATATATTAAAAAAGATAGATATGAAAATTAAATTAAACTTGCTTTTATTAGCTGTGATATCGACCGTTTCGGCAATGTCGCAGGAGAAAACTTTGACGTTTCAGGACCTGATACCCGGCGGGAGGAATTATGCTCGCTTCGCTACGCAGCAAATCAGGCAGTTACAATGGTGCGGCGACATGTACGTCCATGTCAGGGGCGACAGTTTGATGCTGGCCGATCCGGCCGGTAAAGCCGAGCGTGTCGTTACCCGCGAGCAGATAAACGGTGCGCTGACGGCAGCCGGACTGCCCGAAACCGCATTTATGCCTTTCTTCTCCATTCCCGAAAAAAAGAATCCGGTCATTGTTTTGCAATATCAGAACAATCGCGCTCATTATGATTTGAAAACCGGTAAAATCATTGCTAAATACAATTTGGACAAGGCGGGCAGTCGTTGGGAATACGACGCTGTGAACGGCAATATCGCATATACGGTAGACAATAATGTAAACATAATTTCGCCGGACGGCGCGACAGTGACGGTAACAGCCGAGACCAAGCCGGGCGTTGTCTGCGGAACGTCCGTTCACCAGAACGAATTTGGAATACACAAGGGATTATTCTGGTCGTCTCGGGGAACGGCTCTTGCCTTCTATCGCATGGACGAGTCCATGGTTTCGGATTATCCGATAGTCAATGTCAGCGAGCGGGTTGCGACAGTCGAGCCGTTCAAATATCCTATGGCAGGCATGAAAAGCCACGAGGTGACGGTCGGCGTTTACAATCTGAAAGACAAGACGACCGTATGGCTAAAAACAGGCGAGCCGAAAGAAAAATACCTGACTAATATAGCTTGGAGTCCGGACGATAAATACATATATATAGCAGAATTGAATCGCGGACAGGACACGTGTCGTCTGGCTCGTTACGATGCGGCGACAGGCGAGCGCCTCGCGGAATTGTTCATGGAAACAAGCCGCAGATATGTAGAGCCGGAGCAACCGATATCGTTTCTTCCGAACAATCCCGAACAATTTATCTGGAAAAGCAATCGCGACGGCTACAGTCATCTTTATCTGTACGATACGGACGGAAAGTTGCTGAAACAGCTGACAAGCGGTAATTGGGTTGTCAGAGACGTACTCGGTTTCGACGCCGGCGTAAAGAATCTGTTTTTCACGGCGACAGCTCCGAAAGAAGCCGGAGTAAAAGACGAAGAAGGCAATCCGCTTGAGATATACGCATGGCAGCTGGATTTGAAAACAGGGAAGCGTAAATGTCTTAATATCAAATCGGGAGTTCATTCCGTCGCCGTCAATGCAGCCGGAACGTATTTGATAGATCAGGTTTCATCGCCTTCGATACCTCGCGACGCAGCTATTATAAGAGTGAAAGACGTCAAGGAAGTCAAGTCGCTGTTATCGGCAAAAAATCCTTACGAAGGATATGGTATGCCTTCCGTAAAAACAGGTACGATAACGGCAGCCGACGGCAAGACAAACCTCTATTATCGCTTGACGACGCCTCCGGATTTGGATGCGACGAAGAAGCATCCTGTAATAATCTACGTTTATGGCGGCCCCCATGCGCAGTTGGTCACAGGCGGATGGATGAACGGAGCAGGCGGTTGGGATTTGTTTATGGCTTTGCAGGGATATGTGGTATTTTCGCTCGACGGTCGCGGCTCTTCAAACAGGGGCTTTGAATTTGAGAGCGTCATACATCGCAATCTCGGAAATGCGGAGATGGCAGACCAGATAAAGGGAGTAGAGTTTTTGAAATCGTTGCCGTATGTCGATGCAAACCGTATCGGCGTGCACGGCTGGAGTTACGGCGGCTTTATGGCTACTAATCTCATACTCACGTATCCCGACATATTTAAGGTCAGTGTTGCAGGCGGCCCGGTAATAGACTGGAGTCGTTACGAGATAATGTACGGCGAGCGTTATATGGATCATCCGGACGAAAACCCGGAAGGGTATAAATCGTCGAATTTATTGCTCAAGGCAGGCAATTTGAAAGGACGACTGCTGCTAATTCACGGAAATATCGACAATGTAGTGGTATGGCAACATAGCCTTTTGTTTCTGAAGGCTTGCATCAATGCCGGAACGTTCCCCGATTATTTCGTTTACCCCGGTCATCCCCACAATGTTTCGGGCAGAGACCGCCCGCATCTGTACGAGAAGATAACAAGATATTTTGAAGACAACCTTTGAGTAGATGAATATTCTGGTAACAGGCTCCGGCGGTCGGGAACATGCCTTGTCGTGGAAGATTTCGCAAAGCCCGAAAGTCGGTGCGTTGTACATAGCGCCCGGAAATGCGGGCACATCCGGCGTCGGCAGGAATGTTGACATAAAAGTAAACGACTTCGCCAAGATAAGGGAATTTGTTTTGACGAACGATATAGATATGGTCGTAGTAGGACCGGAAGACCCTTTGGTAAACGGCATTTACGACTTTTTCAAGACCGACGGCGCTTTGTCCGGCGTTTCCGTAATAGGCCCAAGCCGGCTTGGAGCGCAGCTTGAAGGCAGCAAGGACTTCGCCAAGTCGTTTATGATGCGTCACAACATTCCTACCGCCCGCTACAAAACGTTTACTTTCGAGCAGTACGGACAGGGAACGGCTTTTCTCGAAACATTGCAGCCGCCTTACGTTCTGAAGGCCGACGGACTTGCCGCCGGAAAGGGCGTCCTTATAATTAACGATTTGGACGAAGCGAAAAAGGAGCTTTTCGAGATGTTGAAAGGCATGTTCGGCGATGCAAGCCGCAAGGTCGTTATCGAGGAGTTTCTGGACGGAATCGAATGTTCCGTTTTTGTGATGACCGACGGCAAAGACTACAAGATTCTGCCTGTGGCGAAGGATTACAAGAGGGTAGGAGAGGGTAATACCGGACTGAACACCGGCGGAATGGGGGCAGTCTCGCCTGTTCCGTTTGCCGGCGAAGTCTTTATGAAGAAAGTCGAAGACCGCATCATCCGTCCGACAATCTCCGGACTGAACGAAGAATGTCTTGAATACAAGGGATTTATTTTTCTCGGTCTGATAAATGTAGAAGGCGAGCCGGTGGTTATAGAATACAACTGCCGGATGGGCGACCCGGAGACGGAGGCAGTGATGTTGAGGATTAAAAGCGACTTTGTGGAATTGCTCGAAGGCGTGGCTGAGGGAAATCTTGCATCCCGCGAGTTAAGGGAAGACGAACGCGCGGCGGTAACGGTGATGCTTGTCAGCGGCGGTTATCCCGAATCTTACGAAAAGGGAAAAGAGATAAGTTTCGACGCAGACAAAATAGCGGCCGAAAGCGTGATTTTTCATGCCGGGACAGCCGTAAAGGACGGCAAGACGGTCACAAACGGCGGTCGCGTGATAGCCGTCAGTTCTTACGGCGCGACGAAAGACGATGCTTTGGCGAAGTCGTTTGCCGCCGCCGAAGCTATACGGTTTGACAATAAATATTTTCGTCGGGACATAGGTTTCGACATATAGAAATCAGGATAGAATGACACAATATCGAAGCTCCGCAAGACGGGTCAGGACATTGTCGGATTTACCG
>JAITPH010000129.1 GCA_031289515.1 Tannerella sp. | reverse complement strand
ACCCCATTGGGATAATAGTAAGCCTTAGGCTTCCTTTTTCTTTTTTTCTTCTCTATTTCTTCCATAGCTTTGTATTTTTTGTTGTTATCTTTTACGGCACAAATGTATGTATTCTTTTTCAAAGAAAAAAACTTTTGTCAAAAAAAACGTATAAACCGATATGTCAAAGAACGTGTTGGAAGTGAACAGTGAATAACGAATAGTGAACAGTGAGTAGCGAACAGTGAGTAGTGAACAGCAAAGGTGTCATCCATTATTCACTGTTCGTTATTCGTTATTCACTATTCACTGTTCGTTATTCACTATTTACTTAAAAATCAGCTCCTGAGCATCTCCGTAATTGTCATAGCTCGAAGTAATCACTTTCTCTCCCTGTTCCAAGCCGCTCAACACTTCGTAGTACGTCGGATTTTGGCGTCCGATGCGTATTTGTCGGCGAACAGCCTTCTTATTGTCTGCCGTAATCACAAATATCCATTGTCCGCCGGTATTCTGATAGAAAGCGCCGCGAGGAATCAATACCGCATCTACCGGCTGTCCCAATTGCAGATTGATGTAATAAGTCTGTCCGGTGCGGATGTTATCGGGACGTTCGCCTGAGAATATGAAATCGGTCTTGAACTGTTTGTCGCGCACTTCGGGATAGACTTTGCGGACAGCCAGGTTATACGTTTTATCCTGACGCTCGAAAGTTGCTGCCAGACCGTTTTTAACGCGGTCGATATAATGCTCGTCTATCAGGGCTTCAATCTTGTAGTCCGACAACACGCTGATTTGACCGATACGTGCGCCGCTTCCAACCGATTGACCGATTTCGACGTCCAACAGTCCCAACTGACCGTCTACCGGCGATTTGACGTCCAGATTATCGATCCGCTGACGCACCAGAATCAAATTCCTGCGAATGTTATTCAAACTTTCTTCCATCTGTTCTACCTGAATGCCCCGGAAAATGGAATCCTGCTTTTGGCGTTCAATAACCAGTTCGCTTCCTTTCACGGCAAATTCATAGTCTTCCTTTGCCTGCAAATACTCTTCTCTGGACGTCAGGTTTTCGTCGTACAGATTTTTGTATTGCTCGTATTTCCGTTTCTTGCGTTCGATATCCAAGTCTAATTGCAGCTTTTCCTTGCGGAGATTCAGCCGTTCCTGTTCCATCGTTACTTGCGTATTGCGCAGGAAATTTTGTTTTTCGGCCAATTGAGCTTCGCTGTCGAGGATGTTCAGACTTAACATCGGATTGGTCAGCCGGATAATCACTTCGCCCTTCCTGACCGTCGAGCCTTCTTCCACTACTTTTTCGGCCACCATTCCGCCTTCAATCGCGCTCAACTGAATGGTATTGATGGGTTGCACCTGTCCGTTTACACGAATGTAATCGTTAAATTCGCCCTTGGTAACATTCTGAATCATTACCTTTTCCTTTTCTACATTGAATTTCGAGCGGTGATCGCCGAAAATCATCCAAAACAAAGCAACCAACAGAATTGCTCCGATAACTATGTACGGAATATGTTTTTTCCGTATGCCTTTTTTCTTTTCTAACTGTATATCCATTTTATTTACATTATTTTATAAGGGCGTCGCCCTCATAATAGTTTAACAATTTGCGTTTTAATTGAAAATTCAGAGAAGTGTGCAGTTCTTCTATGCGAGAGTTGAGCAGTCGGTTGGCGCTTGTTGCCAGTTCGAATGCGTCGATAAGACCTTCGTCGTATTTGCGCAGGTTTGTCTTGTGAGCGGCAAGCATGGCTTCGGTCTTTTTCCGAACGGACTGATATTCGTCCGACAGCCCTTTCACGTCGGCGACAGCCTGTTCTATTTCGCCGTAAACCTGCCGGAGCGTCTCTTCATGCTGGCTTTTGGCTATTATCAGGCGTTGTTTGCTGCGTTTTATTTCCGAAGTGTTTGAAAAACGGCTGAAAAGCGGTATGGACAACGAAACTTGGACGTATGAGCCTTGCCGGTTTTTCAATTGTTCTTTGAACGATGTATATGTGCTTCCGTCCATCAGTCGCGAGAATCCGGTCGAAAAGCCAGCTCCGAGCGATAGAGTAGGGAACAGGAGGCTGCGTGCGACCTTGTATTCCATTTCTCTGGCGCTCATGGATTTCTCCGACGACAGCAGTTTGGGCAGCGATTCTTTTGCCGTTTGGAATATTTCTGCCGCATTTTCGCCGGAAGCGCCGTCTAAGGCTTGATTTTCAACGTCTGCGACAGTCAAATCCTCGTCAATCGGCAAATACATTTTCTCTTTCAGCTTGATGATTTCCAGATTAAGCATGTTTATTTGTCGTGTCAGCAAATACCTGTCTTCCGCTTCCTTGGCTCGAATTTCGGTAACGTCCGGCGCAGATTTCAGACCCAACTCTTTCATGCGTTCGATGCGTTTCAGATTTTCGATACTTTCGTCCAACTGTTGCTGTGCCAGTCCGACCGTGCCTTTGTAATACAACACGTTGAAAAACAGTTCCATAGTTTCGAGAGCAATCTTGTCTTTAGTTTCCTGTAATTGCTCTTTTCCCATCAGGCGGTTGATTTTTGCCTTTTTTGCCTGATAGATTTGCGCTAAGCCGTCGAACAAAGTCATGGACGAATAAATTTCATATCCGTTGCCGAAAGTGCTTGTCGAAATGTAAGTGTTGGTTTCCGGGTCTATGCCTCGTCCAAAGCGGGAATAGATGTTCGTCGATGCACTCAGCGAGGGTAGAAATCCGCCTACGGCTTCTACTTGGTCTGCCCTGTAAATTTTGTTTTGGGCTTCCTGCCTGACGCATTGGGGATTGTATTTAACGGCATATTGCATGCAATCCTCTAATGTCCAGACTTTTTCCTGCGCGACAATCGTTTGCGAAAGTAGCAGGATCAATGTTGTCAATAAATTTCTCATTCTTTCTCAGATTTTTTATTTCTACAAAAATACGTACCAATTCCGTGCCAAAAATGTAAGTAACTGAAAATAAGCAAATAAGAGATTCGCAACAGACCGAAAACGTAAAGTATCTTTACACAGAGTGATAAAATTGTTTACAGAGACTATCGAAAATCTCCCGCGTGACGGATGACTTTTCGGCGACCGATTTTCTCTTTTTGAAAAAAAAGTTCCGAACAGTTTTGGTAATATATTTTTTATTTCGTACCTTTGCGGCCGATTTGAATTTAGAAATACATTTGTTTTTACGACAGGTCCCATAGCTCAGTTGGTTAGAGCATCTGACTCATAATCAGGGGGTCCTTGGTTCAAGCCCAAGTGGGACCACTAAGAACGGTGACTAAAAAGTCTATCTTTTCCGCCATTGAGAGGAACGACGCAATACGGAACTTTCTGTAAATTACCGGATTGCTTTACTCTTCGGGTCAGCAATGACGGCGCGTAGAACTTTTTAGTCACTTTTAATTTTGAATACGACAGAAAGATGCAAAACAACAAAAAGACATTCATACTGCTGTGTCTAAGCGTATTATGGGCGGCGACAATCTTCTATCTTTGTACGAATCCATCGAATAGTCTGCCAAAAATCGGCATACCTCATTTCGATAAAATCGCCCATTTCGGGGTTTTCTTCATTCAGTCGGTTCTTTTGAGTCTGCTTTTCGGCTTTATGAAATGCAAAAGCTATCTGAAAATCATCATCCTCTCCACGATTTTATCGTTTCTGTACGGCGGAATAATCGAAGTATTGCAAGATAATTACTTCAACCGCAATGGCGATTTTTACGACCTTCTTGCCGATACCGTCGGCGGTTTCTTCGGCGCTATCTTCTTCCCGACCGTTTTTAAGCTGCTTAATCGCATCTTCAGAAGTAGTAAGTAAACAAACTTTCTATACGATGATTAGTAACATCATGAGTATCAACGCATTTTCCGGTCGAAAGGTCGGTATTTCCGTATCCGGCGGTAGCCATTGTATATCCAAGCCCGACGTTCCAGTGCGGCAGGGCATATCTTAAATAGAAGCTCAAATTGACGAATTGATCGATATTAAGCCCCATTCCGTATATCTTCGTAGGGTCGACAAGTTCTTTCCGTGTGCCGAGATTTTTCGTGTACCCGGCAAAAACTCCGGCTTGATAGGTTTTGCCGTATACGAGATTTAGCCACGACGTCGAATTGCGGAAGGGCGTATATTCCTGCTCGCCGGTGCGTTTGTCGATGCCGGTAACGCCGAATCCGCCGAACATCGTAGCATGAGTCAGATTTGAAGCGAGGACGGTTTTACCGGATATTCTCAGATTCTCAACGCTGTATCCGGCATGCAGTTCGTAAGAGAAGGAGCTGATGCGTTCGTCCACGCGATAAATATTTCCGCTATACGAAGACGCCGTTCGCGGTTTGAGCGAAATGAAATCTATGCCCGCGCCGATCACTGCAGAGCCTTTTCTGTAGTCTGCTCCCAGATAAAATTCGGGCAAAACGCCGTCTTTAAGATATTTCTCGCTTTTGCCGTCTATTCCCTGCGAGGTGTATATCAACTGATAAACAGCGCTTGCCGTGATTTTCAAGCCGTTTTTTCTATATTGATAATTGATTTGCGGGCTGCGGTTGAATGGCTGAAAAGGCGCGCCGGTAGCCAGATTCAGCACGTCCGGCACGACTTCGCCGAATAACGGATGCCATGTCTGACCTAAAATAAGCGAAGACCCCTTCTGCCAGTCGAATTTCAGGTAAGCCTGCCGTAAGCGAAGCACGAAATTCAGGTTTGTAGTTCCGCCGAAGTCGGTTTCAATCTTCGCCGAAGTCTTTGCCGCTCCGACGTCCGGACCCTTCATGTCCATACCGAGCCGGGTCGTAAAAGTATAAAAACTGCCGTTCGACATGGCGTTAAGGTCTTTGCCGTCGGCGTCCGGAGAGACGTCTGCCGGATAAAGATAGAAAAGACCGTCGACGACTTCGACGTTGTTTCGCGTGTTGTAGTAAAGGTCGCCACGCAAAAAGCCATAAAAACTGTAGTCAAAAGTTTTCTTTTGGGAATGGGCAGAACAAACGGTAACTGCGCAATAAATAAAGACTAATATTTTCCTCATGTGAGCTGATTTATAATGTGAAACATATAAAAAACACGAAATTTCATCGAAAAAACTTTGCAAAGATAAAAACTTTTGGTAAATTTGCGAATTATTTTTCGTAAGATTGTTATGCAAAAAAAATTGAAAGATGAACGTTAAATGTAAGATATCGTTGTTTACATGTATGGTTGGCGCTTTTTTATTATGTCGGCCGGATGCTAATGCACAGATAAGCGAGGGTGGAACGCCTCCGAGTTTTGAGCAGGAGATGACTTTGCGTAAAACCGTTACCGTAACGGAAGTACCGGTGGATTTATATATCGAAGATTTGCTCGAAGTAGACAATTGGCGCTCTCGCGAAGGCGGACTTGTGCCGGTAGCTAAAATCGTGCCGGTCAGTTACAACATGGATAATTCCGGCTATTTTACCGCGCTGGCAAGCGGCGAGGAAATATGGCGTCTGCATCTGAGAGTTGCCGACGCAAAAGCTGTTTTGCTTTGTTACAGCGACTTTTATATTCCCCAAGGCGGGAAACTCTTTATTTATAAGCCCGACAGGTCGCAAGTTCTGGGAGCGTACACAAATAGTACGAATCCATCGGGCGGTCTGTTTGCAACGGAGTTTGTCGGCGGCGACGAACTTATCCTCGAATACGTAAAGCCGGCGACCGCTACGGAGATGCCCCGCATAAATATCAGCGATATAGGATACGGATATAATGCTGCGGCATTGAAAGAATTTGCCGGCGTGCAAACGCGCGGCGTTGCCGGTTCGTGCGAAGTCAATATTAACTGCGAAGAGGGCGACGCATGGCAAAACGAAAAAAAGAGCGTTTGCTATATGACGCAAAAGATAGGTTCCCATTATTGGCTGTGCACCGGCTCACTGCTGAATAACACGGCGGCAGATTTCAAACCTCTTGTCCTGTCTGCCTATCATTGTTCGACGGACGAAACATATATAACCGAAGCCACCGAAGACGAAATGAAACAGTGGGTATTCTATTTTCATAAGGAACTCGACGGTTGCAGTAACAGTTCCTCTAATGTTGTTCCCAAAACGATTATAGGCTGCACAAAACTTGTCGGCACTAATGTTCAGGGACAGTCGGACGGTCTGCTTCTGCTGCTCAATTCCGCCATACCGGATTACTACGACGTATATTATAACGGATGGGATCGCAGGGATATTCCCGCAAATTCGGGCGTCGGCATACATCATCCGCAGGGTGATTTCAAGAAGATTTCGACTTATGTCAAACCTGCTTATACGGCGAATTTTTATACCGCTGAAGTTCAAAGTGCAAAAAATGCGCATTGGAACGTGACTTTCTCTCAAACGCCAAATGGATTCGGCGTTACCGAAGGCGGCTCTTCCGGCTCGCCGCTGTATAACGAAAACAAACTTGTCGTAGGATCATTATCGGGCGGAAGTTCGGAGTGCGTAATTCCGACAGGATTGAATCTTTACGGCAAGTTGAGTTATCATTGGAATAAGTTCACCGCAGATTCGTCTACCAGAATGGATGTATGGCTCGATCCGTTAAATCTGGGAGTCGAAACCTTGCCGGGCAGTTACAGCTATGAAGTCAAACCGGCGCCGAGAAATCTTGTAGTCACAAGAAAAGGTCAAAGCGTTTATCTCGAATGGAGCGCTCCCGCCTCGGAAGAATCGCCTGTTTTGTACAAGATATTCCGTAACAACATAAAAATTGACGAAGTCGATAACTTGACTTATCTTGACCTCGACCCGGTTGCAGGCTCTTTAGTATATTCGGTTTCGGCTGTCTATGCCGATAACATGGAATCTGCCGTCGCGTCCGCAACAATTTTATACGTAAAATATAAAGCTCCGTCGGATTTGACGGCAGAACGTATTTCAGAAGGCAGCAATTACATTAATATCACATGGAAAGAGCCTGTTTACGAGCAAATCGTTTATTGGGGCGATTTAAACCCGAATACCATGATAGGCTTTTTTACTCCTGAAAAAGAAAGAGTTAAGTTTTATTACGGACAACAATGGTCGACTGAAGACTTGATTCCGTTGAACAAACGAACTATTACCAACGTTCAATTTGTCCCTATTTACGGCAATTTATATGAGATAGTTATCATGCAGGGAGATAATGGTTTAAGGCAGGAAGTAGTGTTCTCGCAAAAAAATGCGGGACGGCTTTATGACGTCAAGCTCGAAACGCCTTATATCATCGACGCTTCCAAATCGTTGATAGTATCTGTTTATACTAAAACGTTGGGAACAGACCATCCTGCCATTTGTGATGACGGCCCGGTGGTCGGAGGAAGAGGCGATTTGGTTTCCGAAGACGGAGTAGAATGGGGTAAATTATCGGATGAGGGACCGAATTTTGACTATAATTTTGTTGTTTCAATGACGGTATCGTCGGAAATAGGCCAAATATCTACTGATGCGCAGAATGCCGCAAGTTCAACTGTTGTTTCGGGTAAAACCGCTAACCGCAATCCGTCAATCCGCTTGTCGAACTCGGAGGTGAAACCGCTTTCAGCAGCCGTTTCGGACGCTAATGCCGGTAATAATAAAGTAGCTCCCCGAAGCTCAATTGCCCTGGCGTTTCCTGAAATAACAAATTATAAACTTTATCGCGGAGGCCAAACCTATAAAACGTTAGACCCCGATAAAACCATGTATATGGAAAATTCGTCGCTGACTTATTATTACGAAATATCCGCATTATACGGTAGCTCCGAGAGCGTGCGAAGCGAGAAGGCGAACGTAGGGGTAGTGAACACCGAGTATATCGATTATTCCGTTGATATATCGCCGACAGGTTTTTCAAGTCAGGTCTATCTCAAGGGAAAGGAAAGGGTTTCGCGCATTGACGTTGTTTCCGTTTCCGGCAAGGTTTGTCTTGTTGTGAACAACCCCGATGAAATCATTGATACCTCGTCGTTATCGCAGGGATTATACTTCTTCCGGATTTATTGTATCGACAATACCGTCAAAGTAGTTAAGGCGATTAAAACCAAGTAGTTGTGAGCGGAATGATTAGCCGGAAATGCTAACGGCGAATCCGGCTTCACGCACTTTTGCTCCGATTCTTTCGAGTGTCTCGAATGATACTTTTTGTATCGTTTTCACCGGCGTTTCCCTGTTGATGGTGTATATCATGACTTTCTGCGGGCGGATCAGTTTCAACGCTTCTATCCATTGACCGACGATTTCATCGCGCGTATTGTCTATTGATACGCCGTTATGTTCGCCTCTCAAAAAGATGGTTTGAACAGTCAGTTTGCCTTCAAAGCGGCATAACTGCTCGATTAGGCGTTTGACGGAGAAATCCCGGATTTCGGGTTGGTCTATCAGTCGGACGACTTCGTCGGAGGCGGCGTCGAGTTTCATCAGGTTATCGTCTACTTTCAGAAGCGCCGATACGACTTCCGGCTTATGTATCATCGTGGAATTTGAGATTACGGCAACTTTGGCCGAAGGGCAAAGGCTGTCGCGAACAGTCAGCGTGTCGTCGATTATTCTTGCAAAATCAGGGTGCATGGTAGGCTCTCCGTTGCCCGAAAACGTTATCACGTCGGGCGTCAAGCCTTCTGTTTTCATCGCCGTAAGTTTGTCGGCGAGGGCTTTTTTGACGCTTTCGCGCGACGGAGCCGGTGTATGAGCTTTGCGTTCCCTGTTCAGTCCGCATTCGCAATAAATGCAGTCGAAAGTACATCTCTTTCCGTCTAAAGGCGAAAGATTAACACCCAACGAAACTCCCAACCGGCGGCTATTGACCGGACCATAGACTATCTCGTCAAACAATGAAGTCGGCATATCTTTTACATTAAAATTTACGGTGCAAAGTAACGGATTTTTTTAGAATTTCCACCGTATTTGGGCATATAAATCGGTTTTGTTGCGTCCTTCAATCTCTTCCGTGCCGCTTCCTGTCGTCTCGCGGTCGTAGTAGTGCGTCCATGCCGCCTTGACCGATACGTACAGGCTGTTCGTTATGTTATATCGCAAAACGGTTGTCATACGCAAGCCCTCGCCGTAGAAAGAAGGGATTGAAAAGCTGTAAAGCATATTTTTCTCGTTTGAATAGATGCGGCTATCATAATTGTCGGTATTGAAATAGGCTGCGTAAATATCCGCCTGAAACGGTGATTCCGTGTTATTCCAACCGGCATTCTGCGAAATAATCAGTCCCCGGCTTGCGGACGACATGCTGTTATCGGAAATATTCCCTTCTATTAATGTACGGAACGACGTCGTTTTTGACGGTTTATGCACGAATTGAAGCCGCAACCGATGCTGGTCGGTCGGTAAAATCACCGCTTCATGTCCCGCGATGGCGGTGCTTTCGCGCTGACGGTAGCGGTATCTCGCAGTAATCGTGCTATTCCTGAAGCCGGTGAAATCGCCCTGAATCGTATATTCCTTTCCCGATGAAGGCGCGTCTACTCCGTATTTTAACCACGGAAAACTGAAGAAATCGACATATCCGGACAGCTTCCAATATGCGAAAGGAGTACATTGCATGCTGATATACAAGCCTTCTTCGTTTTGTACGGTCGAATTTTGCGAAAAGGCGTTACCGTAAAGAGCCTGATAGCTCCGGCCGAAGTTCCGATATAAAATGATGGCTTTAATGCCGGACGAAGCGCTCCACTGCAAAGCGTTAATGGTAGCTGCCGCTCCGTTTTGGCTGATTGCCGTCTCGCCGAAAACGACGATATTTCCATGTCTCATCTTATAATCGGCGCCAAAGTTTGAGTTTCGTTTGCCGCGGAAATAAAATCTGTTGTAAGGAGCTAACGCAGGGTCAACCGACAATCCGCCGAACGAGTAAGTCAATGCCGTAATGCCGACTACAATTTCATTGCCGACGTATCTGATATTGCCGCCGACGGTTTGGATTTCGATATTGCGCTTTTTCTCCAAATCGCCCGGAGTACGGTGAATGCCGTCTGTTTTAAGCGTCGAAATCACGTCATCGTTCACCGTAGCGTCCGCCTTGCGATTTGAGTAAAACGCGCTTATGTCGAATCGGTTTAGATTGACGGTGGAGGCGACGCCTCTGAAAAAATCGTTTTCATTTGTCGAATAATGGCGGCGGAAACCGTTGTTGCGGCGTTCTATTTGCGTCAGCATACTGCCCCGGAATGCGGTGAAATCGTTACTTGCGACAAGTCCCTGACCGAATGATACCTTGTAATCCCCGACCGCCAGACTTCTGATTATTCCGATGTCTTTGAGGAATATGTGAGCCGAATAGTAGTCGTAACCCTTGTTTGTTTTGTTCCAAAACGCTTCGCCCGCGTCTTTCTCCGCTACAAATCCGGCTTGCAGCCTGTTGTCGAAAGTATACGAATAGCGCAAGGAATGATAAAACGCCTCGCCGACATACTTTCGGTTTGGATACTGCTGTAAGATGCTGTCCGGCAGGTCTTTATATCCCGCTTTTTCGTCGAGACCCCTGTCGTAGCGCAGCATGAGTTCGTTTTTTCCGTATCTTGAAAGGTTTTTCAACGAGAATGACTTGCTCCTGTCTATTTCGCCGACATAGACGAAAGGCAGGATTAATTCGATAGTTTCCATATCAAGAAACCGGATATTTTTAAGTTCGTATATCGTCGCGAATCCGTTGTTCTTTCTCTGGTAATCGAGAATGTTCAGAATTTGCAAGTCCGACAGGAACGGCAATTGCCTCAATTGTTCGGCAGTGATACTGTTGAGATTGCACGGATTTTCCGATAAATACGACAGGTCGTTGAACAGTTTTTCGATGGATTCGGTGTTTTCTTCCGTTTCTTCGGCAAGTTCTTCTATATATTCCAGCCATTTGCCGTTTCCGGCTTCTTCCTGACAATAAGCGTTATAACAACTTATCAACAGCGTTATCAACAATATTATATATGTACGTTTCATGGCGTCAGAATGAAAAAGATAATCCTATTCCCATGCTTGCTCCGAGCGTCGAATGGAAGACTACTCCCACGTCCGCATCAATGCCCGCTATGCTGTAACCTACTCCTAATGACGGTCTGAGAGGCGATGTCCGTATGCCCGAACGTATTTTGAAATCGTCAAAAATGGAATATTCAAGTCCGAAAGAACCGGAAACAGGCTCTTCTTCGGAGTTTTCAACGCTTCCGGTTATCAACATCGTATTTACTATCTTCCAATTGAATCCGAATTGGATTGAATAAGGCGCAATATGCTTGTTCTCAATGTTTTTATCTCCAATCTGTACAGAGGGAACATGCAGGACGGACAGCCCTGTCAACAAGTTTTCAACAGGTCTGAAAGTGATGCCGATGTCGGCGCTAACCCTGCTTGAGCTTTCCTCGAAAAGCTCGGATTGCAGCAAACTGTATTGAACAGCCACGCCGACAGTCCATAATTCGGCGATTTGTTTGCCCATCGACAGTCTGAAAAGGCTTTCGCGATACTGGTCGTAGCCGAACGAAGTAATTTCGAATCCGGTAGGGACAATATCGTTCATGTAATAGAAACCGCCGCTGACGGTCGCAAGTTCGCTGACCGAATAGCGATTGTAATAGTTGATATACAGTTTGTTCTGATTTTGTGTTGCGAGAAGGGCAGGATTGAAAAGCGGCGTTTCCACGACACCGCCCCCGCCGACGCCAAGCGTGCGTAAATCGGATATCCGCAGATTGTCGATTGCCTCCGCCGATAAATATATAAACCATCCGATAAAAATAACAGTCACGATTCTTCTCATCACATAATGAATTACAGTGAAGTGCCACTACAAATATCCGGATAATAATTTTACTAAGCAAATAAAATCGTGTTTTTCTATCGAAAAAAAAATATGAGAAAGAAAAATGATAAAAAGAATTGCAGATACCAAAAAAAAGCATTACCTTTGCACCCGCGTTGAAATGATGTACCGGTCGATTTGCTAGCTCAGTAGGTAGAGCACATCCCTTTTAAGGATGGGGTCCTGGGTTCGAATCCCAGGCAAATCACCAAAATAAAAGCCCCTGATAATCATAATGTTATCAAGGGCTTTCGCTATTTTCAAATGAAAAAAAAACGGTTTTTATTCGGGGTGAAGGTAAGTCAGTATCTGACCGCTTAACTGTAACAGTGAAATCTCGCACAGTTTGGTATTGTATTCCGCAATCGAAAGCCGTTCTTCCGCTTCGAGCAGATTGTTTTGGGCTTCCCTAAGCTCGATACCGGCCAAATCGCCGAGTTTATAGCGTTCGATCGAAATTTCATAGTTTTCACGCGCTGCCACGAGGTTTTCCTTTTCCAGCTCCCACAGTTCGAGATTGTTCTTATAAGCCATAAAAAGGTTTGACATGTCCGCTTTCAGCGATAATTCGAGTTCTTGTATGCGAAGTTCCCTGTTTTTGATTTGTATTTGCGCATTTCGCTGTTCGCGTTTGCGATTCATTCCGTCGAAGATAGTGAATCCCAGAGTGATGCCGTAATTCAGTCCCATTCGCTTTTGCAGGTCGACATCGCCGGTATCGTATTTGTTTGCCGTGTAACCGTAACCGGCGTTGAATCGCAGATACGGATAGTTACGGCTGCGTACTTTCCTGTAATCCAGTTCCGATAACGTCATATTTTTTTGCGAAGCTATAAGTAAAGCATTGTTTGACAGCGTTTTGTCCCACAGCTCATGTTCTTCGAGCAGCGAAGAATAGATAATAACGGTATCTTTAATTTTAAGTATCCGATTCACCGAATCAAGCCCCATCAACTCATTCAGACTGATTTGAGAAGTGTTCACCGTTTCAAACTGCGTCAGCAATTTCGAACTGTCGGCGTTGAAGTCTACTTTCGCCTGTTGCAAATCCAGACGCGACATGGAGCCGATAATGTAGCGTTCTTCAACGATACGAAGCCTCTCTCTCGACAGCCTCACCGCCGAGCGAAGATTATTCAGTTTAATGCGCTGACGGATAAGATTATAGTACTCTGCTGCAATATCGGCTACCAAATCCTCGATTGTTATTCGCGTATTCAACTCGCCCATCCGTTTCAATTCTTTAAGCCGGTCATAGTCGGCTTGTATGCCGAAGCCGTCGAATATCGTCCAATTCAGATTTATTCCGGCGTTTGTCGTTCCCGAATTGATATTGCTCGTTTTACCTGTCGTTCCGTCGGAATAATCGTAGTTGTAGTCATAGACGTTGCCGTTGTATCCGCCGCTAAGGTCTACCACAGGCAGATAGCCCGCGTTACCAATCGTTGCATTGTTCGACGATATCTGTTCTTCGTTCTGGGAAATCCTTACGGAGAAATTATTTTGCAGTCCTGTCTCGATACATTTGTCCAAAGTAAAAACCTCTTGCGGATAAACGGCAAAATGACAAACAGTCAAGCATGTTATAATCAGAATATTACGTTTCATTTTTTTGTTTTTTGTTTTGCAGATTAGTTGCTATAACACTATACATGGCAGGCACGATATAAAGCGTCAAAAGCGTCGAAACCAACATGCCGCCTACGACGGCTGTACCCATGGCTACGCGGCTGTTAGCGCCTTCGGCAGAGGCAAACATCAACGGTAGCAGTCCGAGAATGGTCGATATACTCGTCATCAATATCGGACGAAGTCGCTGTATTGACGCTGTTCGTATGGCTTCGCTGCGGTCAAGTCCCGAATGTTGGCGCTGGTTGGCAAACTCGACTATGAGTATACCGTTTTTAGCCACCAGTCCTATCAACATGATTATACCTATCTGGCTGAAAATATTCATCGTGATATTTCCGTAATACATGAACAGCAACGCGCCTGCAATAGCTAACGGAACGGTAAACATCACTATGAGAGGATCTTTGAAACTCTCGAACTGGGCTGCCAATACGAGATAAATCATTATCAGAGCCAGAATCATGGCAAACATGAGACTGTCCGAACTTTCGCGAAATTCTTTCGATTCGCCGGACAGAGCCGTCCGGAAACTTTCGTCCAACACTTCTTTTGCTATGCGGTCCATCTCGTCAAGACCCTCGCCGAGCGTATAACCCTTGTTCAGTCCGCTCGAAATGGTGGCGGATACGAAGCGATTGTAACGGTATAACTGCGGCGGCGCGACATTCTCTTCGAGATTGACCAGATTGTCGAGCTGAATCATTGCTCCGTTATTGTTTTTGACATAAATTGATTTCAGATTGAGCGGCGTATTTCGCTGCTGGCGGTTTATTTCGCCCAATATCTGATATTGTTTTCCGTTCAGGTAAAAATAACCCATGCGCTGACCGCTGAGGGCGTATTGCAGCGTTTGAGCTATATTTCTCGTGCTTACTCCCAACAGCGAAGCCTTGTCGCGGTTTATTCCGATACGCATTTCAGGCTTCGTAAATTTCAGGTTTACGTCAGCCATCTGAAAGATGGCGCTTTCATTGACTTTCTGCATGAACAGCGGCAGGAACTCCTGCAACTTTTCGATGCTTGTCGATTGCAACACATACTGTACCGGCATGCCTCCGCGTCGTCCGCCGAATGTCGATTGCTGCTGAACGAAACCTCTTGCCTGCGTCTCCTTGCGGATTTCATCCGAAAGTTTGTCGGCTATATCCATCTGCGAGCGTTCGCGGTCTCTAATATCCGGCAACATAACCGAAATAAAACCGTTTGCGCCGAATGCGCGCGTCGTTGTTACTCTTCTTTCGTATGCGATGGAATCGGCTAACTGCTCCACTTTCTCGGAGAAATCGCGTATAAACTCGTATGTCGTGCCTTCAGGCCCGCGGATGTTGATTGTTATCTGCGAACGGTCTTCAAGCGGCGACAACTCCGACGGTATCCGTTGCCATAAGACAACAATAGCGGCGATTAAGACCAGAACGGTAATTATCGAAGTCCATTTTCGTTTCAGGAAAGAATTTAGCGTTCTGGAATAGAAATTGTTCAAGCCCTCGAAAACAGGCTCTGTCTTTTGATAAAACCAGTTTTTCTTCTCGCGCCGTTTTAGCAGTTTGGTCGCTAACATCGGAGTAAACGTCAGCGCCGCAAACGACGAAATAGCGACGGAACCGGCAATAACGACGCTGAACTCCTTGAACAGCCGGCCTGTCATTCCTTCCATAAAAACGATAGGTATGAATACGGCTATGAGGGTTACGGTAGTTGAAATAACGGCAAAGAATATTTCCTTTGAGCCTTCGATGCCTGCGTCTATGGGCTTCATGCCTTTCTCTATGCGTACATATATATTCTCCGTGACCACAATCGCATCGTCGACAACCAATCCGACGGATAAGACTATTGCCAGCATCGTCAGCACGTTAATCGAAAATCCGGCAATGAACATCACGAAGAATGCGCCTACCAGCGATACCGGAATAACGACAACCGGAATAAGCGTGACGCGCCAGTCGCGAAGGAACAGGAAAATGACGATTACTACAAGCAAAAACGCTATGTATATCGTTTCCTGAACTTCATTTATCGAAGCTCTGATAAATTGGGTATTATCGTATATCATCTCGATTGTTACGTCATCGGGAAGGTCTTTTTTCAACTGTTCGATACGGTTATAGGCTTCGTTTGCTATCTCGATATGATTAGCTCCGGGTTGCGGAATGATAATGTCCAATACCATCGGCTCGCCGTTTCGTTTCATAAGGCTTTTTATATCCTCCGGAGCGAGTTCGGCGCGTCCTATATCCTTGAATCGGACGATAGTGTTGCTGTTCTCCTTGACAATCAGGTCGTTAAACTCTTTGGCGGTAGACATCAATCCCATTGTACGGATTGACAGCTCTACCGTATTTCCCTCGATGCTTCCCGACGGCAGTTCGATGTTTTCGGCGTCTACGGCGTTCTTTATATCAAGCGGAGTAATGCCGTAACCGCCCATCTTTACCGGGTCGAGCCATAAGCGCATGGAATAGCGTTTCTGACCCCAAATATCTATGCCGCTCACGTTTTGAATAGTCTGCAAACGCTCTTTTACCGTCAATTCGGCTATCTCGGTAAGCTCCATCAATGAGCGGGTATTGCTTCGGATGCCTATCTGCATGATAGGCGTTGCGTCGGCGTCGGCTTTTGCAACCGTCGGAGGATCGCAGTCGCGCGGCAGAAACCGTTGAGCGATCGACACCTTGTCGCGCACGTCGTTTGCCGCCGTCTCAAGGTCTACCGAAAGCTCAAACTCTATCGTTATGCGGCTGTTGCCCTGACTGCTGACGCTGCTTAGCGACCGTATGCCCGGTATGCCGTTGATATTCTGCTCCAAAGGCTCTGTAATCTGATTCATGATTACCTCGGCGTTTGCTCCCGGATACGACGTATTCACGGAGATTATAGGCTGGTCGACGCTCGGATATTCGCGTACTCCAAGCGACCTGTAACCTATCATGCCGAAAAGCAGGATGACAAGCGTCATTACCGTTGCCAGAACAGGTCGTTTTATGCTTAGTTCGGAGATATTCGACATTGTATTGTTATTTAATATTATCTATTGTGACCTTCATCCCTGTTCGCAACTGCATCACGCCGGTAGTGATTACCGTGTCTCCGAGATTTAGCCCTTCAAGAATCTGCACCCGGTCTTCCGTCCGCATTCCGGTTGTCACCTCCGCCTGTCGGGCTTCTCCGTCTTTATACAGGTATACTATGTTCTTTCCCATTTCCGGGATAATGGCTTCACTCGGCACAGCCAATGCGTCTTTTATCTCATGTCTGACAATTTCGAGCGACAGAAAGATACCGGGCAGAATTTTTTCGTTGAT
>JAITPH010000116.1 GCA_031289515.1 Tannerella sp. | reverse complement strand
AAACGAAAGGAAGCCCGCGAACAGTTGGAGCGCTATCGCAATTCGCACCTGTTCAGAGACCGGACGGACGTCCGCTATCTTACAATCATTTTCATAGGGAAAGACAAGACGGAGATAATTGAAAGTTGAAAAAATTGAGAGTCAAAAGTCGGAAGTCAAAAGTCGAGGAGACGCTATTTATTATCTTATGCCTAAACAGGACGAAATAAAGAAGACAAAAATAAGCAAAACAAATGCTGCCCGCCTGCTGGAACAGGCTAAAATTGAGTACGAACTCATTGCTTACGAGTTTGACGAAAACGACTTGAGCGCTCCGCATGTAGCGGAAGCCTTGAACGAGCCGATAGAACAAGTCTTTAAAACGCTTGTACTCAAAGGCGACAAAAACGGCTATTTTGTATGTGTCATTCCGGGCGACTCCGAAGTCGATTTGAAGAAAGCAGCAAAAGTTTCCGGCAATAAAAACTGCGACCTGATTCCGATGAAAGACCTTTTGCCCTTAACCGGATATATCAGAGGCGGTTGTTCGCCAATCGGAATGAAAAAGCATTTTCCGACCTATATCCACGAAACCAGTTTGTTGTACGAACACACATTTGTCAGCGCCGGACAGCGAGGCTTGCAACTGAAAATAAAGACAGCAGCCCTGATTGCAGTCTCAAAAGCAGGCGTCGTGGATATTGTGCCGTAATTACTTGATGCCTAAGGCTTCTTTGACAGGCTCATATACAATCTCGCCGTTTAATACGTTCAGTCCCTTGGCGAGCGCTTTGTCGTCTTCCAATGCTTTCTGCCAACCCTTGTTTGCGATAGCCAGAGCGTAGGGCAGGGTAGCGTTTGTCAAAGCCATTGTAGATGTGCGGGCAACGGCGCCGGGCATGTTTGCCACGCAATATTGGGTCACTCCTTCTATCGTAAATACAGGGTCTTGATGAGTTGTCGGGTGAGACGTTTCGAAGCATCCTCCCTGATCGATAGCAACGTCTACCATAACAGAACCTTTTTTCATCTGCGCTATCATTTGTCTTGTCACCAATCTGGGAGCTTTTGCGCCTGCTATCAATACCGCTCCGATAACCAAGTCGGCCTGTTTGATTTCTTCAAGCAGCGCATAATGACTGCTAACCAGTGTTTTGCAATTGGCGGGCATGACGTCGTCAAGATAACGCAACCGCTCGATATTCATATCCAGAATGGTCACGTCAGCGCCCATGCCGCAAGCGATTTTAGCTGCATTTGTTCCGACAACGCCGCCGCCTATTACGACAACCTTCCCCGGAGCCACTCCCGGAACGCCGCCAAGCAATATGCCGTTGCCACCCTGCGGCATTTGGAGGAAATGAGCGCCTTCCTGTATAGACATCCTGCCTGCAATCTCGCTCATCGGTTGAAGCAAAGGCAACCGTCCGTCGGCGGTCTGAACAGTTTCGTAGGCAATAGCCACACATTTGGAGGCTTGAAGCGCTACCGTCTGTTCAAGGTCGGCGGCAAGGTGTAAGTACGTGAAAACGATTTGTCCTTCGCGAAGCAGTTTGTACTCGCCGGGTTGAATTTCCTTGACGTGCATCACCATCTCGCCGCGTTCATACAGTTCTTCGGGCGTGGCTACCATCTCCGCTCCCGCTTGTACGTATGCTTCGTCAGGGAATCCGCTACCTGCTCCGGCGGCTTTCTCGACTAAGACCTTGTGACCGTTTTTTGTCAGCAAGTCTACTCCCGCAGGGGTCATGGAAACTCGCTTCTCAGCAGCCTTGATTTCTTTTAATACGCTTATTTTCATCTCTTTTTGTCTTTATTTGTTAAACATTTTCTTATTGATCGCATGAAAATTGCGCGACAAAAGTAGAAAATGTTGAGCCGAAAAAGTAATATATTCGGGAAAAAATCATAAGTTTTTTCGCCGAAGCCGAATTTTTTTTGATGTTCATAATTTTTTTTCGTAAAAATACACGAATTTTATTATAAAAACAGTAGTTTTGTCGGAAATATTCACGTCTTTAACTTACATATATTATGAGAAGAATTAATTTTTTATCCGTACTGATTATCAGTTGTTTGTTTGCATCCGCCCAGTCGCCGGTAAAAGTGACTGCATACAGGACTTCCTCGTTTATACCTGTCTTTTCGCCTGTGACGATCGATAGTACCGACGTCGAAAAGAAAAAGTTTTCGGAAAAAGAACTCCTGAAAACGGAGGTCGATTTCGGGGAATTATTACAAAATCAGGCAATTATCGAAGCCGATACTGCCGGCGTAATTGATTTGTCATTCGACGCCGACGGTAGTGACGCAGTTCATAAAAACGCAATCCGCCTGTTGGCTTTCAATATTGACGCCGACCGTTATTGCAAAGCTAATCTGACCGTTACGTCCACCGACATGCTGGAAATATACGTGAACGACAAACTCGAAAAAACAAAAGACACGAGGGAAGACAGCTTGTCGAAAGCAAAAGCGACGTCAATATCTCTGACTTTAGAGCCGCGCAGGTATCAGATAGTTATAAAGCAGTTAAGCGGAGCAGGAAAATCGGCGGAATCAAGTCTGAAAGCCGAAGTCACGGCTTCAAAAACGGATTCTGCGGCTCTTATCAGCGTCTCGACAGACAGGTTGCGCCGAATCACAATCAACGACATTCTGGAAGGATCGCGCCTGACAGCCAACAGCAGCATCTCGCCGAGCGGCAAGTATCTGATTTGCGCGACGTCGGTTGCCAACCCCGGCGGCAATGCGGGCGGAGGACCCGGTGGCAGTCCCGGCGGCAGCTACGAACTTGAATTGAGAACTGTTGCCGATAACAAAGTCGTATACCGCTTTCCGCCAAGTATTTCTCCGCTTTGGATTATGGATCGGGACTATGTCGTTTATACTCGCCAAGGTACAAAAAGGCGAAATCTCTACCGCATGGATGTGGCGACTCTGGAGGAGAAACTGTTGGCAGAAAATATACAGTCCGACCGGTTTGTCCTGTCGCCCGACAATAAGTTCCTTATTTTCAACAAATCCGAAGAAATACCGGCAGACAAGGGCGACCTGAAAAGGGTACTCGCTCCCAACGACCGTTCGGGTGCGTATCGCAGGCGCAATTCGCTTTATCTCTACGATTTTGATACCAAAGCGACGCAGCGGCTTACTTTTGGACATACAAGCGTGTCGCTGAACGATATTAGTCCCGACGGCAAAAAAGCCTTAATCGCTACCAATTCGGATAATATCACGCAACGTCCCTTCTCTATCAAAACTCTCTATGAGCTGGATTTGACGACCCTGAAGGTGGATACTCTGTTTACGGATCCGTTTATCGGAGGCGCGCAGTATTCGCCTGACGCCAAACAGCTTCTGATTACAGGCAGCGGCGAGGCTTTCAACGGCATCGCTTTGAATATTAAAGACGGTCAGATATCGAATACGTATGATTATCAGGCTTTCCTTGTCGACCGCAAAACGCTGGCCGTTACTCCGGTTACGAAGGATTTTAATCCGAGCATCAATGGCGCGCAGTGGTCTAAATACGATAACATGATTTATTTTACGACGGAAGATAAAGATCGCATCTCGATTTACTGCTTCAATCCCAAGAACTCGACTTTCAGGAAACTGGATTTGCCGGAAGACATGATTCGCTCTTTCAGACTGGCGGAACAGGCTCCGATTGCCGTATATCAGGGCGAAAGCGCTACAAATTCATACCGGTTGTACAGTTATAATATTAAAACAGGCAAATCGACGCTTTTGTCGGATCCGTTCAAGTCGCAACTTGATGAAATGGAGTTGAGCAAAGTGACCGACTGGAATTTTGTTTCCGCCGACGGTACGACTATCGAAGGCCGGTATTATTTGCCTTACGGATATGAGGAGGGAAAGAAATATCCCATGATTGTATACTATTACGGAGGCACTTCGCCTACGGCGCGGGTTTTGGAGTCTACTTATCCGTTGCAGGTTTATGCGGCTTTGGGTTATGTGGTTTATACGCTGCAGCCGTCGGGAACTACCGGTTTCGGTCAGGAATTTGCCGCCCGCCACGTTAATGCGTGGGGCAAGAAAACGGCTGACGAAATCATTCTCGGTACGCAATTGTTCTGGCGCGAACACGATTTCGTCGATAGCGCCAAGATTGGCTGTATCGGCGCTTCATACGGCGGTTTTATGACGCAATACTTGCAGACGCGGACTGATATTTTCGCAGCTGCCGTTTCACATGCGGGAATCAGCAATATTACAAGTTACTGGGGCGAGGGCTATTGGGGCTATTCGTACAGTTCGGCGGCAAGCGCATTCAGCTATCCGTGGAACAATCCGCAGCTGTATCACGAACAAAGTCCATTGTTTCATGCCGATAAAATCAATACTCCGCTACTGTTGCTTCACGGAACGGCGGATACGAATGTGCCGATTGGAGAGAGCATACAGATGTATAACGCATTGAAGATATTGGGGAAGACGGTCGAATTTATCACCGTCGACAAGGAAAATCACGGAATACTGGAGTACAAGAAGCGAATAGAATGGAACAAGACCATTTACGCATGGTTTGCCCGCTGGCTGAAATCACAGCCCGAATGGTGGAATGAGCTTTATCCGGAACGGTAGGAGGCATGTTTTAGGTTTTTAAGGTAGAAGGAGACATCTGTGTGTCGGATACGGATGTCTCCTTCTCCCTTGTTTTTAGCAGATACAAATAATGCGGTAAAAGTATGAATATTCAAAAGACAAATGACACGCCGAACACAGCGCGTCTCCATTCCGTGATTGCTTATATCAATGAGCAAACAGTAAAAGATTGGGCGGGTAATGACAAAGGGTTTGCAGAAGCCCTGAGTATCGAACAAATCCTGCGTCAATCGGACAAGGTGTATTTCTCCCTGCGATATTTTCAGCAGTTTTTCTATCGTTTGTTTGTGACTTTAATTTATTATGCATATAATCATTATGTCCAATAGAAACAGAAATGTATAAAAGCAAATTATATATGAATACGGATCAAATAAAAGCCCTTCTTTTCGGGGTTGCTGTGGGCGATGCTCTTGGCGTTCCCGCAGAATTTTCAAGTCGGCAGGAAATGAAGCAAAATCCTGTTACGGATATGAGAGGATACGGTACTTATAATCTACCGCCCGGAACATGGTCGGACGACAGTTCGCTGACTTTTTGTCTTGCCGAAGCGCTCGCCCGCGATTTCGACCTGTACGTGATTGCCGAGAATTTCATAAAATGGTATTATCAAAACTACTGGACAGCAACCGGAAATGTTTTTGATGTGGGGATAGCTACGAAGGCGGCAATAAACAGTCTTAATCATTCCGGCGGAATTACTCCCGACAAGGCAGGCGGCTTTCGTGATACGGATAACGGAAACGGCTCTCTGATGCGGATTGCTCCATTGGCATTTTATCTTTTTGACAGGCAAATAGATGAACGTTTCGAAATAACCCGTCAGGTTTCCGCCATTACACACGGACATATTCGCTCAGTGATAGCCTGTTTTTACTGCCTTGAATATGCAAAGCAGCTGTTGGAAGGAAAAGACAAATTGATAGCATACAGGAATTTGCAATCGGAAATTGCGGCGTATTTGAGTTTCCGTTCCATACCTCAATCGGAAACAGCCAAGTTTGACCGCCTGTTAAAGGGGAATATTTATGACGCAAAAGAAGAGGAAATTCACAGTAGCGGCTATGTTTTGCACACACTCGAAGCTGCTGTATGGTGCCTGCTTACAACGGAAAATTACAGGGATGCCGTTTTGAAAGCCGTGAATCCGGGAGAGGATACCGACACGACCGCAGCCGTAACCGGCGCTCTTGCCGGACTTTGCTATGGACTTGAAAATATCCCGCAAGAGTGGAGGAAGCAAATAGCGCGACGGCACGATATAGAAGATTTGGCTGAACGATTATTATTATATTTGCAAAAAAAACAGTATCTTTGCCAAACAATTTAATTTTTTCGGATTATGAGATACTTTAACATCGCAGGCCCCTGTAACGAGGCATATCATTACATGATCGACGCGGCATCCCGATTGAAGGGCGTTGAGCGGTTGATTGACATGAATCAGTACTTTGTGATTCATGCGGCGCGTCAGAGCGGGAAAACTACCTATTTGCAGGATTTGACCAAGAGAGTGAACGCAGGCGGACGGTATTATGCACTGTACTGTTCGCTGGAAAGCGTGCAAGGCATGACAGACCCGGAGTGCGGTATTCCTGCTGTTTTTGACAG
>JAITPH010000059.1 GCA_031289515.1 Tannerella sp. | reverse complement strand
CTATGATGTCTTCGGCCGTGCATACTACTTTTATCCATTCGGCGCCGGTGTGACGGACGACTTTTTCAGCCCAGCAGACTTCGCCGCCGTCGTATTTGTCGGTCGTGGTGTAGGCTACGATTGTCTTTTGCGGGTCTAATTTTTTTGCGGTACAGATGAGCGACGAGCTGTCCATTCCGCCGCTTACGCCTATTGCCGGAACGCCGTCGAACAGTTGCAGATTCCTGTTCACCGAATCCGTCAGAAGTGTGCGCAATCGCTCAAGATACTGCTTTTCGGATGCCTCTTTATACGATTCGTTGCTCTTGTTATACGGCAGATCGTAGTATCTTTCGACCGTCAGACTGTCGTTTTTCATATCATATTTCAGAAAATGCGACGGCTCGATAGATTTTATGTCCTTGAAAAAATACTGGTCGGACTGACCTATATTTCCCCAAAGCAAAAAGTCCGTGACCGTATACTTGTCCACGCTTCTCGAATCGTCGAACAGCGTATACAGCGTCCGGCTTTCGGTGGACACGGCGAACTGGTTGCCGCTGTTGCAGTAGAAAAGCGTGCGGCATCCGAAATGGTCGCGCGCGCAGTACATTAATTTATTGGCCGCGTCAAAATATATCAGCGACCAGAAGCCCTTCAGCGAGGCGAGACAGTCCGAGCCTCTGATCTCCAACTGTTTCAGCACCACTTCGGCGTCCGCGACGTCGTCGGATGCGATTGATAACTGCTTGCCAAGTTCGGGTTTGTTGATAAGTCTTCCCTCGAAAAAAAGAAGATTGCCGTTATGCGACGCTATGTGCGAAGCTCCGCCATGCAACGAACATGCGCCCATTGCCATGTTTGCGTCGGCTTCGTCTTGCTTTTTGCCGTCTTTAAAAAACGACGAACTCGTGATAGAGCCGCGATGCGACATGGTTTTCAATCCATTGTCCAATAATTCTCCGAGACGCGACGTTGTCGAGCCTTGTTTTTTGTAAATTGCTAATAATCCGTTCATAAATACTGTTATATAATACGTTTAAGTTTCTATTCGTAGTAAGACGGACATTTTTATTGACTTTATTTTTGCGGCTACAAATATAGGCATAATAATTCGATTTTTCAAACATGCAGCATTTTTTTAACGGTTTTGTTTTGTATTGCTTACGATTTTCTCTATATTTGCTCCCCGAAACAAAAAAAGTTTGTATTGATGAAGATAATATATGACACAGATAATTGGGAGGGAGAAGCCATAGTTGCGACAATCGGCTTTTTTGACGGCGTTCATGTAGGGCATCGCTTCTTGCTGGACGAGATGCGGGCTTTGGCTGCCGAACGCAATCTGCCTTCCGCCGTCGTCACTTTCCTTACCCATCCCCGAATAGTCCTGCAAGCCGATTATCAGCCCAGACTGCTTAATTCGTTCCGCGAAAAAATATATTTGCTCGAACAGACAGGCATCGATTACGTCATTATCGAGGATTTTAACCTCTCGTTAGCCGCTCTTTCGGCGCGGGAGTATATTGAGAACGTTCTTCACAAAGAGCTGAACGTCAAATGTTTGCTTGTCGGACACGATCACCGTTTCGGGCATTTGCGCTCGGAAGGATTCGAGCAATATCAACTTTACGGCAAAAATTGCGGGATGGAGATAGTCCGGGCGCCGGCTTTCAGTGATAACGGCGTTGCCGTAAGTTCGTCCACCGTGCGCCGGTTGATAGAAGGCGGCAACATGTCGGCGGCGACACGCCTGCTCGGTTACAGTTACTGCCTCAGAGGATATATCGTAAAAGGCTATAACATAGGCAGATCTTTAGGCTTTCCGACTGCAAACATCGATGTCGACGGCCAATTCAAGATTATTCCGCTGAACGGCTCTTACGCCGTTTGGGCTACAATCGACGACAAACGCTATAAGGGAATGTTGTATATCGGCTCAAGACCAACGTTTTACAACGGCGATTCCGTCAGCGTTGAAGTCAATGTTTTTGATTTTTCGGGCGACTTGTATAATAAATACATTAAGGTTGAGTTAGTTGAGTATATCAGAGAAGAGATGAAACTTGATTCTTTAGACAGCCTCAAGGAGCTTTTGCAGGAGGATAAAATCAGGGTAAACGAGATACTTAATCACTAATAATTAATAGTTTGGAACAGTTTTACGACGCTTTGGATTTATTGAAAGGGATGATAGCGATTCCTTCGTTCAGTCGCGAAGAAAAAAATGTGGCGGACTTCTTGCAGGAAAGATGGTCGCAGCAGGGTTACGCAGTCAACAGACATGCCGACAATCTGTGGCTATCGACCGTCATGGACGCTTCAAAACCGACGTTATTGCTTAATTCTCACATAGATACGGTGCGCCCGGTGAGCGGTTGGAGTAGAGACGCTTTCGATACTTATTGTACCGAGGACAATAAGGTATACGGATTGGGCAGCAATGACGCGGGCGCTTCATTAGTTTCGCTGTTTGAAACATTCACGGTTTTGTCGCAAAGGAATCAACAGTACAACCTCATTTTTTTAGCTTCCGCCGAAGAGGAAATCTCCGGAAAGAATGGCATGGAGAGCGTTTTGCCGTTATTACCCGCAATAGATTTTGCCGTTGTCGGAGAGCCGACCGGCATGCAGCCCGCCATCGCCGAAAAAGGTTTGATGGTGCTCGACTGCGAGGCGCACGGAAAAGCCGGACATGCCGCCCGCGACGAAGGCGTCAATGCAATATCGCTTGCAATCGGGGATGTGGAATGGTTTCATACTTTTCGGTTTCCGCTGAAAAGCGATTTGCTGGGACCTGTCAAAATGACCGTAACGCAGATACAGTCCGGTACGCAGCATAATGTTATCCCCGACCGCTGCTCGTTTACGGTCGATATTCGCAGCAATGAATTTTATTCAAACGAAGAACTGTTGCGCGAAATAAAAAAACATGTTGATTGCGAGGCGATTCCACGCAGTTCACGCCTCAATTCTTCACGCACGGATTCGTCGCATCCTTTCGTGAAACGCGCTCTAATGCTCGGCAAACAGCCGTTCGGCTCGCCTACGTTGAGCGATCAGGCGCTTATGCCTTTTGCTTCGGTGAAGATTGGCCCCGGCGATTCGGCGCGCTCGCATACCGCCGACGAATATATCCTGCAATCCGAGATTCGCGAAGCCATCGCCGAATATACGATGCTTCTCGACGGATTAAAAATAACTTGATAAAGAGTGTTTAAAGATATTATAAATACGATAGGAGCGCGTTATATTGTAGCTTTCCTGAATTTGATGCTGATTTTCATAAACAGCAAAGTTCTGGGACGCGAAGGCATGGGCGTCGTCGGAATACTCTACGCTTCCGCCAATATCGCGGTGATTTTCAACAGTATCCTTTGCGGCAATACCATCGTTTATTTCATGAACAGATATAATATGAGATATGTCTTCTTCCCTGCATACATCTGGGCTTTCATCGGGTCTCTGTCGGTTTGCGGCGTTATGTTTGCTCTGAATATTTTACCCGAAGGCTATGAAATAACCGTTTTCGCTTTGGCTACGCTGATTTCGCTTTTTACGGCAAATACGCTGATGGTTTTCGGAAAAGACAATGTGAAGGGCTTTAATCTCGCGTTCATCATTCAGGGACTGCTGATGTTTCTGACTTTGCTTTTCATGTATTATGTGGCCGGTTATAATAATATTACAGGCTATCTTACAGGATTGTTTGCGGCTTATTCGACGGCATTCATTTATAGCTTTGCTCTGCTGTTTCGTCATTTGGCGAAAAACAGGAACAGGGCTGTCGCCGCTTCTTTTTTTTCGGTTTTGAAAGAGATGTTTGTCTACGGACTGTGGAGCGGCGTCGATAATCTTGCCGAAGGCTTGACGACGCGCATAAACTACTTCACAGTCAAGCAAATGTCCGGCGGATACGGAAATGTCGGTTTGCTCGATTCGGGCACAAAGATTTCCGAAAGCGTCTGGCATATAAGCAATAGCGTTAGTTTTATCGAATACGGCAGCGTTTCTAAAACGACAGACAGACAGGCGCAAAAGACCGTCACATTGCGGTTGTTCAAGCTGACTTATTGTGCGCTCGCGGTTGTTATGGCGGTGGTGGTCTGCTTGCCGGAATGGCTTTATACCGACTATTTAATGGCGCCGGAATTTGCAGGAATACGCAAGATAATCATCGGATTGGCGGCGGGAGTCGTCGCTTTGGGGAGCAACCGTATCTTGA
>JAITPH010000279.1 GCA_031289515.1 Tannerella sp. | reverse complement strand
GAACATTATGAAGAAATTCTTAATTTCTTTATCAAGCGTTCTACCAATGCTTCCGCAGAAAGTTTTAATGCCAAAATAAAAAACTTCAGGGCTTCACTCAGAGGAGTTAATGATATGGATTTTTTCCTGTTCAGGTTATCTAAAATCTTTGCCTAAACACAGGGTTTTACTACTGACCCATTTCAAGTACCAGAATAAGCAATAACGCTTTCCAATATGTCTTTTGCGCAACTTCTCCCTATTAATCGGGATTGTCACGCATTTTTTCTATGACTTCCATACGTCCGAGATTTCATCCCCGAAGCCCCGGACGTCACGAAGTCGGCGACAAAGATATAAAAAAGTTTTTTTATCAAACAAAAAAACTCGGATTTTTTTAAATTTAACTTTCGACAAAGAATTTTTTGCAGGTTGGAATCGGATTGAAATGGGCGTATGCAACATTGCGAGGCACAAAGCAACCCGGAATTTACAGAGGATCAGGCATAGTAAGAAAAGCGGGGACACTTTCGTAACTATGTACCCGACATCGATTATCACATTATTTCGCCTGCCCACAATCTGTCAAGGAATACTTTCCATGGAAGAACGAGGATGCCGTCGACCAGACGAGGTAGCGGGTCGTTGCTTATCAGAATCGATTGCTTGACCGTGTATTCTTCCGCAAAGGCTTTCAAACCGCGCAGATGTCGGGTTGTAGCTTGTTCTGTGGCTTTTACTTCGATTGCAACTTCGTGGTCGCCGAGCACAAAGTCAATTTCCAACTGCGAAGCCGTGCGCCAATAGTAAATCGGGTATTCGTTGTCCGAATAGCGGCTGTGAGCATAAATTTCCTGATAGATAAAATGCTCAAATGCCTTGCCGAACAGTTCCGTTCCCGTCTCAATATACCCCCTGCCGAGCAGATTATTGGCAATGCCGACATCAAACAGATAAAACTTGGGAGCAGTTATCACTCGACGTTTCGGTCGTTTCTGAAAAGACGGTAAATACCTGCCAATCAGCGTATCTTCCAGAATTTGGAAATACTCCTTGACCGTCATGGCGCTTACTCCGCAATCGGAAGCGATGTTAGCGTAATTGACCATTTCGCCGTTAGTGAGCGCCGCCACTTCGAGAAAACGGGCAAAAATCCCCACATCTCGCAGTCGCGCTTCGGCAACGATTTCATCGCGCAGATAGTTGCCTATGTAGGACGAAATCATTCTTTGGGGATTTTTGGCGTCGTAGTGACGAGGCAACAGCCCGTGATTGATGGCACGCATCAAATCGAAATCGGGAATCTCAACACTGATAAGCGGATACAATTCATATCGTAAAGCCCTTCCACCCAGCAGATTGGCTCCCGACCGAAGGATTTTTCGCGGACTTGAGCCGCTAAGGATAAACCTCACTCCACAGTTGCTTATCAACCAGTGCACTTCGTTGAGCAATTCGGGGATTCGCTGTATTTCATCAATGATTACAGGCATTACGTTCAGATTTGCCAAAACGGTTTCGCGGAGAATATCAGGCTTTGCCGTCAGCCGTTTAAACTCTCTCGAAATCAGCAAATCGAACCATAACGCATTTGGGAAGAGCGTTTTCAAAAGCGTACTTTTCCCTGTTTGCCGAGCGCCCCACAAGAAGAGGCTTTCCTGCTCGGAACCTAAGAATAACTGTTTCCTGTCGTACATGTCCGTCGTATTTGTTACTTTGAAATTACATGATAATCTAAAGTATAACTTTGGATTATCATGATAATCTCAAGTATGATTCGACCGCAAAAGTACAAAAAATATTGATTACGACAATAAAATCGCTCTTTTCGTTCGGGAAAGAAACAGTCGTATCAATAAAACAGCTGTTCCGGTCTTATCCTTTCAAACCTTTGAGAATCCGACTTGCGTATTCTGATGCTTCCGTCGTTCCAGTTCGACGGCCAGCCGCCGATTATATGTCCGAGGAAAACGGCTTTTAACTCATGCAATCCTTTTGCCAGAGCGACAGACTTGTCCTTGCGCGAGAAGCGTTTCACTTCGCCCTCGTTATTGACGAGCAGTTTGCCGTCTATCCATACCTCTTCAAGCTCCGACGAGAAAAAATATATTCCGTCTTCGGGAATATCAACATATCCGGTGGCTATGGAGGCATATTGCTTGCTTTTATCGAGCGCTTCATCCGATTTTACGACACTTGTCATTTGTCGCAGGTTTTTCACCGTCGATTCTTCCCGGGCGGCAATACCTTTTAAATCCGATGTTTTAAGAAAATAGCCGTCGATTACCTGCAATTTCAATCCGGGATTTTTATCTGCCAACGTCTTTGCCGGAGCCAATACCTGTTTTTCGACGGTAATGACGCGCGTCGGACTCATTTTGCCCGAAGGCAACACCGAACGTATCTTCAGCGTCATGTTTTCGGTCGTCTCAATCGGTTTTTCGTACGTCGCGGACTTGAGCGCAGGCTCGCTTCCATCCGTTGTATAAACAATCTTTATCGGTCTCACAGTCTTAAATTCCAAAGCAACCGTATCGGTAAAAGCAACAAAATTGCATGAGCCGAAAGGCTGTTCGGGTTGCGGAATATGATATTTGATGCCGTGACCGTCCAAACGGACACAAGCATTATTCAGACGGCGTTCAAAATCCGGATAGTCCTTATTTTCCGGTTTAGTCCAAGCTATTTCGCCGAGAGCCAGAATACGCGGATAAGTACGGTATTCGCGGATGTCGTTGTCGTACATATATTCGGACCATGTATTACACTGCACGCCTTTTACGTAATGCTCCCTGCCCTCCGTCACAAGCGCGGCGGGGGTAGGATTATAGTCGTAAACAGTCTTTGTCAGCGTATAACCGCCAATGGCAACCGGCTCAATCTTAGGGTCTCCCTGATACTGGTCGATATACATTCCGTTGGGATTTGGGGTCATAATGACGTCATGATCCAGACTTGCGGCAGCGATACCGCCTTCCTCGCCGCGCCACGACATAACGGTAGCCGTCGGAGCAAGCCCGCCTTCAAGAATTTCGTCCCATCCGATAATTTTCTTTCCGTATCGGGCAAGAATCTTTTCTGCGCGTTGAACGAAATAGCTTTGCAGGCGTTCTTCGGCAGAATGACCGTCTTTAGCCGTCAAACCCTCCTGAGCAATACGTTTCTGGCATAACGGACAACTCTTCCACGACACCTTGGGACATTCGTCGCCGCCGATATGCACGTATTCGCTTGGGAAAAGTTCAACTATTTCCTTAAAAACATCATCAAAAAATTCAAACGTGCTTTCTTTTCCGGCGCACAGGACGATATCTTCAACTCCCCAGATTATGCGCGGCGAATAATCGCCATGTTTGCAAGCCAGCTCCGGATAAGCGGAAATCGCCGCCATCTCGTGACCCGGCAATTCGATTTCGGGAATAACGGTAATAAAGCGTTCGGCAGCATAACTCACAATTTCCCTTACTTCCTCCTGCGTATAAAATCCGCCGTACTCAAAGCCTTCGCCTTCAATACGTTTCGAGCCTATTTCTGTCAGTTTGGGATATTTTTTGATTTCGATGCGCCAGCCCTGATCGTCGGTCAGATGCCAGTGCATTGTGTTGATTTTGAACAGGGCAAGCACGTCCAATTGTCTTTTCACATCTTCGACCGACATGAAATGGCGGCACGGATCCAACATTATTCCGCGATAGTCGAAGCGAGGCTCGTCTTTGACAGCCACGCATTGCGCTTTCCATGCGACATTGCCGACAGTCGTCGGACTTTCGACTTCAGCCGGAAGCAATTGCAGGAACGACTGCAAGCCGTAAAACAATCCTCTCGGCGTCTTAGCCCGCACAACGACCGACGAAGGCGTAACATCCAGAAAATAACCTTCTTCGTTGACGTCCGCAGAAGCGTCTATAAGCAATGAAATCACATTTTCGGTCGATTCGACATCGTTTACAGCCAATTTATAGCCGGTAGACTTTTCCAGTTTTGAAGCGATAAAAGATGCTACGGTACGAATTTCGGGCGTTGAAGCATAAAAAACGGTCTTGGCATCAATAGTAAAAAAACCTTCATTAAGTACAAGACTTTGAGGTTTGGGGATGATATTTATCCCATTGTTATATTCTTTTGCGCCTGTCGCGCCATCTCCGCACGATGCAAACATGTACATCATTACTGCGGGAATTAATAAAAACAGTTTCTTCATGTATATATAAAATTAAAAATTTACCAGTCAAACAAAGGATAATCCTTCATTGTAGCGTTTACTTTCTCCTGCACCGACGCTATCGTAGCTTCGGATTCGGGATTTGAGAGGACTGTATCAATCATTTCGACGATCAAGCCCATGAGCGATTCTTTAGCTCCGCGCGTTGAAACGGCGGGCGTTCCGATGCGGATACCGGACGTCTGGAACGGCGAGCGGCTGTCGAACGGCACCATATTCTTATTTACGGTAATATCTGCCCTAACAAGCGCTTTTTCCGCCACCTTACCTGTCAGTTCCGGAAATTTTGTGCGCAAATCGATAAGCATACTGTGATTGTCCGTCCCTCCCGAAATTATCTTATATCCCGCATCAATAAAAGCCTGTGCCATGGTTGCAGCGTTTTTCTTTACCTGCGTCTGATAATCCCTGTAACCGGGTTGCAGCGCTTCGTCGAAAGCTACCGCTTTGGCGGCTATGACATGTTCGAGCGGTCCGCCCTGAATACCGGGAAAGACGGCAGAATCAAGCAGTTGCGACATCAGTTTCGTTTCGCCCTTAGGCGTCTTCTTACCCCACGGATTTTCAAAATCCTTGCCGAGCAGGATTACGCCTCCGCGCGGGCCACGCAAGGTTTTATGCGTCGTAGAGGTCACTATATGAGCGTATTTAAGGGGATTGTCAAGCAGTCCGGCTGCGATAAGTCCGGCAGGATGCGCCATGTCAATCATCAGAATTGCGCCAATCTTATCGGCTATTTCCCGCATACGTTTATAGTCCCATTCGCGCGAATAAGCCGAAGCTCCGCCTACAATTACTTTAGGCTTTTCGCGCAAGGCTACCTCTTCCATCTGCTCATAATCAACGCGGCCGGTGTCTTCGCGTACATTATACTCTGTTGCTCTGTACAGTATTCCGGAGCTGTTGACCGGCGAGCCGTGAGATAAATGTCCGCCATGCGAGAGGTTTAGCCCAAGAAACGTATCTCCCGGCTCCATGGTAGCAAGGAAAACGGCGGCATTAGCCTGTGCGCCGGAATGGGGCTGCACATTTGCCCATTCGGCGTCGAAAATCCTTTTAAGACGCTCAATAGCAAGGGTCTCGCCCTCGTCCACAACTTCGCAACCGCCATAATAGCGCTTGCCGGGATAGCCTTCGGCATATTTGTTGGTAAGGCAACTCCCCATTGCCTGCATTACCTGCCCGCTTACAAAATTCTCGGAAGCAATCAACTCAATTCCTTTCATCTGACGCTGATACTCCCGCTCGATAATTTCAAAAATCGCACTGTCTCGTTCCATATTTTTTATTAAAAGTAAAAATTATAATCGTGTAATAATCTGACATTTCAGAAACAAAGCCTCCGAAATCGGTTGTAAAAGTAGATATTTTAAAACAAATAAGCAAAACTTGTTTGATTTTTGTACTATCTTTGCATACGTCATAGAAAAAGTTATGAAAGATATTGAGGTAAAAATCAAGGAACTACGCGATGAGTTGGAGCGACTTAACTATAAATATTATGTATTGTCGGCGCCAGAAATATCGGACAGGGAGTTTGACGATAAGATGAAAGAGTTGCAAACTCTTGAATGTCAATATCCTGAATATGCCGATCCGCTCTCGCCTACACAGCGCGTTGGAAGCGACATCTCCAAAGAGTTCGAGCAAGTGGAGCATCAATACCCGATGCTGTCGCTTGGCAATACGTACTCCGATGGCGAGATACGCGACTTTTACGAGCGAACGGCACGTGCGCTGAACGAGCCTTTCGACGTTGTAGTCGAATTGAAATACGACGGCGCATCCATCTCTCTTGTCTACGAAAACGGACGACTTGCGCGGGCAATAACGCGGGGCGACGGTACGCGGGGCGACGACGTGACGGCAAACGTCAAAACCATACGCTCCATTCCTCTGACGCTTCGCAACGGCGCATGTCCCGATAAATTCGAGATTCGGGGCGAAATATTGTTGCCGTGGGCAGAGTTCGAACGCATAAACAAAGAGCGAGCCGGGCAGGAAGAACAGTTGTTTGCCAATCCGCGCAACGCCGCTTCCGGAACGCTCAAGCAACAGAATCCTTCGATTGTGGCAAGTCGCCGCCTCGACGCCTATCTTTATTATATGCTGGGCGAAAACCTGCCTTCGGACACGCATTTCGGCAATCTCGAAACCGCCCGCTCATGGGGCTTCAAAATACCTGAAGTCATCAGGGTTTGCTCAAATATTCAGGAGATTTTCGATTATATAAAATATTGGGATACGGAAAGGAGAAACATGCCTGTCGCCACGGACGGCATAGTCCTCAAAGTAAACTCGTTACGCCAGCAACGCCTGCTCGGCTTCACCGCCAAAAATCCAAGATGGGCAATAGCTTACAAGTTTCAGGCGGAAAAGGTAGAAACGCACCTGCTGTCGGTTGCATTTCAGGTTGGCCGTACCGGCATCATCACTCCGGTGGCAAACTTGGCGCCTGTGCTGCTTTCAGGCACGGTCGTCAAACGTGCTTCTCTGCATAATGCCGATATAATAGACGAACTCGACCTGCATACCGGCGACAGCGTCTATGTCGAAAAAGGCGGCGAGATAATACCGAAAATTGTAGGCGTGAACAAGGAAGCGCGCTCGATGCTCGTCGGCGACAAGGTTGGTTTCATCACCCATTGCCCGGAATGCGGCGCTGCGCTAATCCGAATGGAAGGGGAATCGGCGCATTATTGTCCCAACGAATGGGAATGCGCACCGCAGATAAAAGGCAAAATAGAGCATTTTGTCTCCCGCCGCGCAATGGACATCAACATCGGACCCGAAACCGTCGAAGACCTTTATAACGCAGGCTATGCACGCAACGCATCCGACTTGTATACGGTAAAATACGCCGACCTGATACGACTCGAAAGATGGGGCGAGAAAAGCGCGGGAAACTACCTCGAAAGCGTTGAAGAATCCAAAAACGTGCCTTTCGAGCGCGTTCTCTTTGCACTCGGAATACGGTTTGTCGGCGAGACTGTCGCAAAGCGGCTGGCTATGGCGTTCGTCTCGTGCGACAGACTTGAACAGGCTTCATTGGAAGAACTGACCGCCGTCGCCGAAGTCGGCGAAAGCATCGCCGGGAGCGTGGTCGGATATTTCGCCGAAGAAAGGAATAGGAATTTGGTAAGACTGCTCAAGGAATATGGACTGAACATGCAGATAAGCGAGCAGTTGCAGACTTCGCGCTCCGACAAACTCAAGGGGCTGACTTTCGTGATAAGCGGCTCTTTCGAGCGTCATTCGCGCGACGATTACAAAGCAATGATAGAACAGCACGGCGGCAAAAACAGCGGCTCTGTTTCCGGCAAAACCGATTATATCCTTGCAGGCGACAACATGGGACCTGCAAAATTGGACAAAGCCCGGAAGTTAGGCGTATCAATTATTAACGAAGCAGATTTTTTAAAACTAATCAACGACAATGATTCTAACTAATTATTTTCTCAATAAAGAGATACTGAAACTGACGGGCAAAGCCTCGGCAAGACCGCATCAATACCGTTCGATGAACGATATTAAAAGTTTATTGATTATATGCGATTCAAGAGATTGGGACGTGATGCGCTACTGCGTCGAAAAACTCCGTTCATCGGGAAAAACGGTCAATACGGCAATCTACTCGCCCACCAGAAAGGACGTTCCGACGTGGGTTTCAAACTATCTGCTGCTACGCGGCGACAGCGACGTCAACCTTTTCGGTTTTCCCGCAAAGAGCGTGCAGCAACAGTTCTATAACCTGTCGGCAGACGTCATCATAGATTTCTCCGGCGACAAGTCGGCTGCAATGTTATACATGATACTGAAGCATCCGTCAGCGTTCAAAGTCGGCGTCAAACGCTCCGAAAATCCCGCCTACGACTTCTCGATAATTCCACCCGAAGGCAACGACGATATTAAATATCTTTTCGACCAGATACTTGGTTATTTACAATCTATTACTTCGAAATATCGGTAGAAAGACTATGCGAAGAATATTTTTTGTCATACAGTAAAGCGGTTTACAAAAAAGTCGTATATTTGCCAAAAAAATAAATTGAATTCATGAAACTTTTACAGATAGGAACACAGTCATTTGGAGTCCTCCGCAGCAATGATTTTTTGTATGTGGACAAAACGCAGGATATATACCGGTTGGT